>CBIMJO010000156.1:0-11112 GCA_966244135.1 uncultured Actinocrispum sp.
GTCGAAGTTCAACGCGGACACCACGTTCGGCGTCGACCGCGCGTTGGCGAGCGGCACGGCCAGGTCCCGGTACGGGTGCACCATGCCGCCGAACCCGGGCATGCGGGTCATCGCGAGCACGGCGAGCACTCCGAATCCGGCGGCGCCGACCCAGAACACGACCCACCGCACCCGCCGCGTCACCGTTTGCCTCCGCGGACCTTCCGTACTGCCAGCAACACCATCAGCGGCACAACCGCGGTGCCCACAGCGACTTGGGACAGGGCGACGTCTGGCGCCTGCAGCAGCAGGAAAAGCAATGCTAGCAACACGCCGTAGACCGACAGCGTCACGGCTTGGCGTTCGGGGTCCTGTGTGGACACGACGACCGTGCCGCCCACGGCGACGAGGAGAAAGACCAGGAACAGCAGGGGAGTCATGGGAGATCGTCCCGCCGTGCGGCCACCCGCCCGGTCGCGGCGGACAGCACCGGCCCGGTCGCGCCGAGTATCACGATGGTCAGCAGGATCAACAAGCTCGTGAGGCTCCACCCGTTGACCATCGCCAGGGCAATGCCGATCAACGGCCCGGCCAGAGACGTGACGGGCGTCAGAAAGTGCAGCCGCCGATAGAAATCCTTGGTCACCAGTGCACCTATCGCTGCAGCGACAGCGATCACGACGCCGATCCACAGGAGGATCACGGCTTGCTCCCCAGCAGCCTGGTGAACACCAACGTGCCCGCGAAACTCAGCAGGACCAACACAAACGGCACGATCAGGTAACTCGGCTGGCCCGTTCCCTGGATCACGGTCAGCATGACGAGTACCCCGACTGAGGACGCCAGCTCCAGCCCCACCATCCGCCGGATCGCGTCACCCCGGCAGGCCAGGATGAGTGCGGGCACGAGCCCGCCGACGACCAGGACGAACGCGGCGATCTCCCAGCCGTTCACTGTCGCCCCAAGGTGTGCACGGTCAGGTCGTCCTCGTCGTCCAGCACCACGGTTCCCGGCGACGCGGACACGACCATGGTCTTCACCGCCTTTTCGCGTGGCTCAACGGGAATTCGGTGGATGCCGGTCTTCCGGCTGAACAACTTGGCGCAGTCACGGACAATCGCGACCGGCAGGTTCCAGGCACGCGACAGCCGCCACTCGCCGTGATAGGCGCGCCGCGCGAGCATCGCGACCAGCGCGCACGGCAACCCGGCAACGGTGGCGACCACCAGTTCCTGCGCGGTGATCGTGCTCAGCGTCGATACCCAGAGACCGACCAGCACAACCCACCACACGAGTGTCTCGCCTGCTCTTGCCACCTCCGCTGGTTTCCCGGCGGTCCGTCATCCGAAACCCGCGCATGGGCACGGCCACGGTGGGCAGGCCTCTCACCGGGAAGGCGGGCGAGGTGAACCCGCCGCCGCGGACCGGGATGTAGTTCGTTCGTTATTCGTCGGCCAGGACGTGGCCGTAGCGGCGCAGGACGCGGTCGCGAAGGTCCTGATTGGACCGGGGGACGGGCTGGATGAAGATCTCGTCGAGGTCCGGGAACTCCCGGTGCAGGTCCTCGTCGATCCGCATGCAGGCCTGTTCCACGTCACCGGCGGAGTAGGTGTTGACGAAGTCCACCCTGGCGCACAACAGGACGCGGTCGGTGCCGGTCATCATCGTGAGCAGGTCCACCACGTCGTCGACCTCGGGCTGTTGCTCCAGGCGGTGCTCGATCGCGCGGATCATCCGCGCGTCGGCCTGCCGTCCCAGCAGCAGCCGCCGGCTCGTGCGGGCCAGCAACACCGCCACGACCGCCAGCAGCACGCCGATCAGGATCGACGCGAGACCGTCCCAGATCGCCTTCCCGGTCAGCTGATGCAGCGCGACACCACTGGCCGCCAGCACAATGCCGACCACCGCGGCACTGTCCTCCATGAGCACGGCCCTCGGCGCCGGATCATCGCTGCCCGCCAGCTGCCCGGGGACCGACCGCCGATGTTCGGCCGCCTCGTGGCGGACCTGCCGCGTGGCCTGGAACAGTGAGGAACCCTCCAGCACCAACGCGATCCCCAGCACGAGGTAGTTCACCCACACGTACGCGGTCTGCTCGCTGCCCTCGGTGATGGTCCGAACGCCTTCGTAGACCGAGAAAGCCGCCCCGGACACCAGGATCCCCATCGCGGCGAGCAGCGACCAGAAGTAGCGGTCCTTGCCGTACCCAAAGGGATACTGCCGGTCCGCGGGCTTCCGCGACCGCCGGACCGCCGTCAGCAACAGGACCTGAGTGGACGTGTCCCCCATCGAATGCGCCGCCTCCGACAACAACGCCCCGGACCCCGACAGCAGGCCCGCGACCAGCTTCGCGATGCCCACCCCGAGGTTCGCCGCGAGCGCGATCAGCACGGTGACCAGGCTCTGGTCCTTCTCCTCAGGCACACACCCGGATACCCGCCCCGGCCCGGCCGAATCGCGGTGCCGATGGCACTACCACGTGATCGCCCCTGACCTGCGCCTCGAATGTCACCGGCCTGGTCGTCCAGAACTCGGGCCACTGGCTGTGGGAGGAGAAGCCGGCCGAGATGACAGCCCGGCTGCTGGAATTCCTCCGCGGCTGATGTCGATCCGCGGCCGGTTCGTTCGACGCGTAGTCATGACTGAGCACACGAACGAACCGACCGCGACCCGCAACCTCGACCAGTACGGCTCGGCCGACCTGCCGTGGAGCCGTCCCCGTGACCTCCTGGCCAAGGAGACCCCCGAGACCGACCTGACCTTCTTCGTGGGGACCGTGCGGCCCGACGGGCGCCCGCACTCGGCGGGTGTCGGGGCCATCTGGGTGGACGACGCCCTCTACTTCGTCAGCGGGCCGGGGACCCGCCGGGCCCGCAACCTGGCGGCGAACCCGGCCTGCAGCGTGTCCGTCCGCCTGCCCGGCCTGGACCTCGTGCTGGAGGGCGAGGCGCACCGGGTCACCGACGGGTCCACTTTGGGCCGCGTGGCCTCCGTGTACCGCACGGGCGGCTGGCCCGCCGAGGTGGAGGGCGACGCGCTCACCGCGTCCTTCACCGCGCCCAGCGCGGGCCCGCCGCCCTGGTACCTCTACCGCCTCACGCTGCACACCGCCATCGGTGTGGCCAACGCCGAGCCGTTCGGCGCCACCGCGTGGGACTTCGCGCACTGAGCCGGCTGAACAGCCAGGTCAGCCCACCGAGCGCAGCCGCAGCGGCGGGGCGGCCTCCAGCGCGATGTCCAGCTCCAACGGGCCCAGCTCGGCCGCGACCCGGCAGAACTCGCCGGCCAGCCGGCCGAGCGGGCCCGAGCGGCGCACCAGGCCCCAGCGCATGGTCGGCCGTTCGTCGATCGGCAGGTAGACGACGTCGGCGCGTTCCAGGTACTTCACGCCCTGCGCGCACGCGAAGGCCACTGCGTCCCCGCTGGTCACCGACCACAGGACCTCCTCGCGGGACCGCGGCCTGCGGCTGGGGTCGGTCACCGGGGCCGGGCACATCGCCGACTCCCAGTACTCGGGGATCGGCAGGCCAGAGGGCAGAACGGGGTATCCGGCAAGATCGGCGAGGGACACCGACGACCGGGCGGCCAGCGGGTGGTCGCGCCCGGCGGCGAGCACGATCGGCTCGGTGAACGTCACCGGCCCGACGGTGAGGTCGTCCTCCTCGATCGGCAGCGCCAGCAGGGCCAGGTCGACCTCGCGCTCGCGCAGCAACGTGAACGGATCGTCGATCCGCACCTCACGCAGCCGCAACTGCACGTCCGGGTGACGGCTGCGGAACAGCGCGGTGATGGGGGAGATCTCCTGCCACATCGGGCCCAGCACGCCGAACGTCAGCTCACCCGGCCCGCCGCGCGCGGAGTCCCGGGCGGACTCGACGCCCTCCAGGATCCGGCGGTACCCCGCCTGCAGGTCGTCCCTGAGCTGCTCGCCGAGCGGGGTGAGCGTCACCTTGCGACTGGTCCGCTCGAACAGGGGCGCGCCGATGCGCCGTTCCTGCTTGGCGATCGCCTGACTGACCCGGGGCGCCGAGATGTGCAGCCGCTCCGCGGTCCGGCCGAAGTGCAGCTCCTCGGCGAGGGTCAGGAAGATCTCGATGTCGCGTAGTTCCACGCCGCCATCGTTCGTCATCGTTAACCCTCAGCGCAACCGTCGTTTCGTGACTGCTCATTGTTCGGCCCCTTGTCCGGCGCGAAGCTGTGTACATACCGAAAAGCGTTACCGGACAAGGAGAAACGATGATGAACCCGCGGATGAAGAACCCGGCCACCGTGCTCGACGGCGCGAACAAGGCGATCTACGGCCTGATCCAGGCGATCCAGTCGACCGACGTGCCGGAGGCCACCCTCGGCCTGGTGCACCTGCGTGCGAGCCAGATCAACGGCTGCAGCTTCTGCGTGGACGGCGGGGTGAAGACCGCCAAGAAGAACGGCGAGACCGACGAGCGGCTGCACACGGTGGCCGCCTGGCGGGAGGCCCCGTACTTCACCGACGCCGAACGCGCCGCGCTGGCCCTGGCCGAGAGCGTGACCCGGCTGGCCGACCGGTCCGACGCCGTGCCGGACGACGTCTGGGACGAGGCCACCAAGCACTTCGACGAGCGCGGCATGGCTGCCCTCGTGCTGTACATCGCGACCACCAACCTGTTCAACCGGCTCAACGCGGCGACGCGGCAGACCGCGGGCATCTGGGGCTGATCGGCATGGCAGTCGTACGGACTCACCGCTACATCGTCGAGACCGGCAAGCTGGCCCAGCTGCTGGAGCAGCGTTCCGCGCTGATCCAGGGCATCCGGTCGGCCAGCCCGGAGTTCACCGAGGCCACCCTGATCCGCCAGGAAGACGGGTCCTACCTGGACATCTGGCGCTGGGAGTCGGCCTCGGCGATGCAGGGCGCGGCCGCCGCCGCGCAGAACTTCCCGCTGGCCCGGGCGACCATCTCGCTCACCACCGAGCACTCCGTTGTGGACGGTGAGGTGCTGGACCGGCGGTGATCGGTCAGGAATCGAGAAGCGCCCGCCGCCGGGCCGCACCTACCGTGACATGCAGTGACCGACTGGAGGGAAACCGATGACCGAGACCAAGCAGGCGGGCACGCCAGGAGCGTTCTCCCGGTGGATGCAGCGGACGATGAACGGCCGGATGAACCGCAAGATCCGGCGTGGCCGCGGCCAGTTCATGGGCATGGACGTGCTTATCCTGCACACCGTGGGCAAGCGCAGCGGTGAGCAGCGGGAGTCGCCGGTGGCCTGGTTCGCTGACGGAGACGACCGGCTCGTCGTCGCTTCCGGTGGCGGCAGCCGGCACCCGGACTGGTTCGCCAACCTGATGGCCCACCCGGCTGCGGCGACCATCGAACTGCCCGGCAACGTCAGCGTCCCGGTGTCACCGCACCGGCTGTCCGGCGCCGAGCGTGACGAGGCGTGGCAACGCATTACCGCCGCCCAGCCCCGCTATGCCAAGTACCAGAGCAAATCCGACCGCCAGTACCCGGTCGTCCGCCTGACAGCCCGATGACCTCACCGCAGGAGACCAGTCCGATGACGACCGCCGTCGCCAACCAGTCCTACCGCGAGGTGCTGCGCGACCGGCGAGTGGCTGGTCTCCTGCTCGGCGACCTGCTCGCCAACATCGGCACCGGCATGCTGATCGTGGCCATGCCGATCCAGACCCTGTCCATCCACGGCACCGTCCCCAAGGCCATCGCCATCGGCCTGGTCGAGGCCGCCCCGTTCGTGCTGTCGACGATCCTCGCGCTGGCCATCGGTCTCGGCCGGGTGCACGTGCCGCCGCGAACGCTGCTCATCGCCGACTGCCTGCTGCGCTCGCTGACCTTCGCGTGCCTCGGAGTGCTTGCGGTCACTGGGCTTCTGACGTTGCCGGTGCTGATCGTGGGACTGTTGTGCGGGGCCATGGTCCGGATGGCGGGGTCGAGCAGCCGCCGGGTGCTCGCGACCTCCATCGCGGGGCCGGACGGCCAGTTCGCGGTGAACGGCCTCATCGGCCTGAACGCCACGTTCGCGTTGTACATCGCCGGCCCGGCCCTCGGCGGGATCATCGTGGCCACAACCAATGCGGGCGTTGCGTTGTTCTTCGATGCTTGCGGTGCCTTGGTTCTGTTGGCGGCCGTGCTGATCTCCGTGCCACGGACGACCAAGGACCCGGACACACCGCGGCAGCAGCTGTCCGGCTGGCGGATCCTCCGCCGGAGGCCGGTCGCGGCCCGGCTGCTGTTCGTCGAGTTCTTCTTCAACTTCCTTTACATGCCCATCGAAGTGGCGCTGCCGCTGTACGTGAGCGGAACCCTCGGCGCGGACGCGTCCGGCCTGGGCCTGATGTGGGGTGCCTTGGGCATTGGCGCTTTCCTTGGCGCCGCTTTGGTGAACCAGTTGCGGAACCTGCCGCAGCGGCACGTGCTGATCGCGATCATCGGGCTGTGGGCCCTGTGCCCGATCGCCTTGGCGTTGACCGGGAACCTGACGGTGGCCCTGGTCGTGTTCGGGCTGGGCGGGCTGGTGTGGGCGCCGTTCACCCCCGTCGCCTACAGCTTCCTCCAATCCGGACTCAAACCCGATGAGCAGCAACAGGTCGTCACCCTCTGGACCACCGGGTCCACAGTGGCCGCGCCGCTCGGCCTTGGCCTCGGCGGCCCGCTCATCCAGCTGACCGGAACCACTGGCGGGCTTGTCCTTTCCGGCGTGCTGACCCTGTTGCTGGTCCCGATCGCGGCCATGGCTGTCCTTCGGCGCGGCCGATAGGTGAGGATGGGGGCGTGCGGGAGCCCGAGTTCAGCCGGCTCGCCGAGCAGTACCGGCGCGAGCTGCAGGTGCATTGCTACCGGATGCTGGGCTCGTTCACCGACGCCGAGGACCACGTGCAGGAGACGATGCTGCGGGCCTGGCGGAGCCAGGACGGGTTCGAGGGGCGGTCGTCGCTGCGGGCCTGGCTGTACCGGATCGCGACGAACGTCTGCCTGGACACGTTGCGGCGGCACCCGGAGCGGACCGTGCCGCTGCCGGACGCGGGTGCGCCGCCGCCGTCGGAGTTCCCGTGGCTGCAGCCCTATCCCGACCAGCTGCTGGAACCGGAGCAGCCGGACGCCGTGGTGATCGCCCGGGAGACGATCGAGCTGGCGTTCCTGGTCGCGATCCAGCTGCTGCCGCCCAACCAGCGCGCGGTGCTGATCCTGCGGGACGTGCTGGACTGGCCCGCGGCCGAGACCGCCGAGCTGCTCGACACCAGCGTCGCCTCGGTGACCAGCGCGTTGCAGCGGGCCCGGGCGACCATGCAGCGCTACGGCCCCACGGCCACGCCGAACGAACCGACCGCGCAGGAGCAAGCGTTGCTGCGGCGATACATGGACGCGCATCTGCGGGCCGACACCGGCGCGGTGGTGGCGATGCTGCGGGAGGACGTGCGGTTCACGATGCCGCCGCAGCCGTCGCTGTACATCGGCCGCGCCGCGGTCGCGGAGTTCTTCACCGGGGCGTTCGGGCACGAGCGGATCGGCGACTTCCGCCTGGTCCCGGCCCGCGCCAACCGGATGCCAGCGGCCGCGAACTACCTGCGGGCGTGGGGTGACACCGAGTTCCGGGCGTTGTCCCTCGACGTGCTCAGGATCGTCGACGGGCGGCTCGCCGAGATCACCACGTTCGAGCCCGCGCTGTTCGCCGCGTTCGGTCTGCCGGAAATTCTGCGCGAGACCGATTAGCCGGCGGCCACGGCTTCGTCATGTCCGCCATGACGACGACACTATGTGCGCCCCAGTCCCTGGTTGGACGCCGGTTGCGGCCGCTGCGCGCGGCGATGTTCCTGCAGGGCGTGGCGCCCTGGGTGCCGGTGGAGAAGCTGTTCATGAGCGGGATCGGCTTCACCCCGGCGCTGGTCGCGGCCATGGCGGCGGCCTACGCGGCGGTCGTGCCGCTGATGGAGATCCCGTCCGGGATCCTCGCCGACCGGTGGAGCCGCCGCGGCGTGCTGATGCTCGCCGCGGGAGCGGCGCTGGTCAGCGTGGTCGTGGGCGGGCTGAGCCAGAACGTCGGCAGGTACATCGCCAGCGCGATGATCCTCGGCGTCTACTTCGCGATGCAGTCCGGGACCGTCGAGGCCCTCGTCTACGACACGCTCATCGAGGACACCGGCTCCAGCGACGAGTTCGAACGCCACCTGGGCCGCATCCACCTGCTCAACAGCGCCGCCCTGGTGGGCAGCGCCGTCGCCGGTGCCCTGATCGCCGCCACGGCCTCCCCGCGCGCCACCTACTTCATCACCATCCCGTGCTCGCTGCTCGCCGTCCTGGTCCTGACGCGGCTGCGGGAACCCAAGCTGCACCAGGCACACGAACCGTTCACCCGGCACATCGCCACCACGTTCCGGGCGATCACCGGCCGGGCCGGCCTGCTGCCGGTGGTCACCGCCATGGCCCTGGGGTCGATGACGCTGCAGGTGATGTTCGAGTTCGGCCCGCTCTGGCTGATCGCCGCCGGCGCCTCGACCGTCCTTTTCGGACCCTACACGGCCGGGATGACGGGCGCGTTCGGCATCGGCGGCTCGCTGGCCGGGCGGCTGCGGCTGGACCGCCGGTCACGATCGATGGCGGTCACCGGCGTGATGGTCCTGTGCGGCCTGGTTTTGGCGGTGAGTGACAACGTGGTGCTGATCATCGCCGCACAGGTCGTCATCGCGGTGCTGCTGGTCGTCAGCGGTATCTACCTCAACAAACTGCTGCACGACGCGATCCCGTCCACCATCCGCACTGGCGTCGGGTCCGGTGTCAGCACGGTGTCGTGGCTCGTCTTCCTGCCGGTCGCGCTGCTGTTCGGCATGGTCAGCACGCATTTCGGCGTCCAGATGACCGGCTGGATCACCGTCGGGCTGGTCGCGCTGACCGGGCTGAGCCTGGTCCGGGCCGGCCGCCTCACCCGGTCCTGGGGATCCAGGGCGATCCGTGACGTCACCGCACGGATCGCCAGGATCGAGGCCGCGCCGGGACCTCAGCGGACGACGTCGTAGACCAGCTTCTGGATGCCGTTGCCGTAGGACTCGCTCTCGATGACCTTGAGGTTCTGCCGGTCCTTGTCGGTGGCGCTGAACAGCCGCTTGCCCGCGCCGAGCAGGACCGGGAAGACCAGCAGGTGGTAGCGGTCGATCAGGCCGGCGTCGGACAGGTTCTGGTTCAGGTTCGCGCTGCCGTGCACGATGATCGGCCCGCCGTCGGTCTCCTTGAGCGCGGCGACGTCGTCCAGCGACCGCAGGATCGTGGTCTCGCCCCAGTTGTCCACCAGGTCCTGCTCACCCAGGGTGGCCGAGACCACGTACTTCGGCATCGCGTTGTAACCGGCGAACTCCACGGTCATCGTCGGCCACACCGGCGCGAACGCCTGGTAGCTGACCCGGCCCATCATCATCGCCGCGGCCTGTTCCTGCTCACGGCCCTTGAGCTCGTAGGCGGCCGGGTCGAACTCGATGCCCTGGAAGGTCCAGCCCGCGTTGCGGTAGCCCTGCTCGCCGCCGGGCCCCTCCATGACACCGTCGAGCGAGACGAAAGCGGTGGTGATCAGGGTGCGCATTGGGTTGCTCCTCGGTCGTCCTGACTTGCGGTCGTCAACGCGTCGAACGAGCGCCGCCCACCTCGACACAACACGCCAGGAATTTTCGCGGGGCCGATCATGCGACCCCGTCACCGGGCAACCGATTGCCCGTTCTGGCGGTTGACAAATCCCCCAGGTGATTCCACTGTGGTGGGTGAGCCGGAGGTGCAGCGATGACTGCGAACACGCTCAATGACGGGACCGTGCGGACCGCGCGCAGGCGCGCCGTGGTGGCCAGCACGGTCGGGACGTCGATCGAGTGGTACGACTTCTTCCTCTACGGCACGGCGGCGGCGCTGATCTTCCCCAAGCTGTTCTTCCCGGGCAGCTCGCCGCTCGCCGGCGTCCTCTACTCGTTCACCACCCAGTTCGTCGGGTTCGCCGCCCGGCCGATCGGGGCGGCGATCTTCGGGCACTTCGGCGACCGGATCGGCCGCAAGGCCACGCTGGTGACCACCCTGCTGCTGATGGGGATCGCCACGTTCCTGATCGGCTGCCTGCCCGGTTACGCGAGCATCGGCGTGGCCGCGCCGATCCTGCTGGTGGTCCTGCGGATCCTGCAGGGCATCGGGGTCGGTGGCGAGTGGGGCGGGTCGGTGCTGCTGTCCATGGAATGGGGCCAGCAAAGCAAACGCGGCCTGATGGCCAGCATGCCGCAGCTGGGTGTCCCCATTGGACTGTTGCTGTCCACCGGCGTGTTCAAGCTGATGAGCCCGATCGCCGGGCCCGGGTTCGAGACCTGGGGCTGGCGGGTGCCCTTCCTGCTGAGCATCGTGCTGGTCGGGATCGGGCTGTACGTGCGGCTTCGGGTGATGGAGTCGCCGGAGTTCACCCAGCTGCGCCAGGCCGACGCGATCGTGCGCGTGCCGGTGTGGGAGGCGTTCCGGCGCTATCCCAGGGAGATCCTGTGCGCGGCGTTCGTGCGGATGTCCGAGCAGGCCCCGTTCTACCTGTTCATCACGTTCGTCCTCACCTACGGGACAAGCAAACTGGGGCTGAGCCGCGACAGCCTGCTGAGCGACACCATGGTCGCGGCCGCGGTCGGCCTGGTCAGCGTGCCATTCTTCGGCTGGCTGTCCGACCGCATCGGCCGCAAACTCACATACGGCATAGGAATCGTGGCCACGGCCGTCTACGCGTTCCCGTACTTCGGCTTGCTGGACACGAAAGTGCCCGCCCTTGTCCTGCTGGGCATCGTCGTTTCCCTGATCGTGCACGACATCCAGTACGGCCCGCAGGCCGCCCTGATCGCCGAAAGCTTTGACAGCCACGTCCGCTACTCCGCCGCCGGTATCGGCTACCACCTGGCCTCCGTCATCGCCGGCGGCCCCGCCCCGCTGATCGCCACGGCCATCCTCAACAGTTCCGGCTCCGGTACCTGGATCAGCCTCTACATCATCGGCTGCGCCGTCGTGTCCATGGCCGCCCTGCTCCTCCTCCCCCGTCGCGAACCCGTACCAGCCCCATAGCCGTCGCACCCGGCACAGGCGCGCTACTCAGACAACTACTCACATTGGACAGTCGCGGCCTTCGCGATCCGGTTCGC
>CBIMJO010000157.1:0-11100 GCA_966244135.1 uncultured Actinocrispum sp.
CAAGCGCATCCAGTTCACGCCCGACCTGCTTCCATCGGACGTGACCGGCGTCACATGTGGATAACTCTGGGGTTTGTGCTGGTCAGGCGGCTGCGTCTGGGCGCTTGTGGTAGGTGTCCACGTATTCCTGGCCAGAGAGTTCCATGATCGCGTACATGATCTCGTCGGTAGCGGCGCGGCGGATGGCGGGGGAGGCGGCCATGCCGTCGTACCGCGAGAAGTCGAGGGGCTTGCCGATCCGCACGGTCACCTTGGCCGGCCGCGGCCACTTCTGGCCGGGGCGCTGGATCTTGTCGGTCCCGATCAGCGCCATCGGCACGACGGGCGCGCCACTTGTCAGCGCGAGCTGGCCGACGCCGGTGTGGCCGCGGTACAGCCGCAGGTCCAGCGACCGGGTGCCCTCCGGGTAGATGCCGAAGATCCCACCCTTTTCCAGCACCTCGCCGGCGACGCTCAGCGCCTCGAGGCCCGCGCGCGCCTGCCCGCGCTGCACGGGGATCTGGCCGATGGTCCGCATGAACGCGGTGCGCAGCCGCTGCACCGGCGACTTGCCGACGAAGTACTCCTCCTTCGCCAGGAAGTTCACCTGCCGCGGGATGACCAGCGGGATGATGATCGAGTCCATCACCGACAGGTGGTTGCTCGCCAGGATCACCGCACCTTTCGCCGGGACGTTCTCCACCCCGGTGATGTCCGGCCGGAACACCACCTTGGCGATCAGGCCGAGCAGCCATTTGAGCGCGCGGTACAGCACGATGAGCCTCCTGCGGTGAGCGTGCTTCCACTCTAATCGCCGGTCGATGGGTGACCGGTTAAACACCGGTTGCCTTAAGTAACCGATCTATGGTCGAAGGGTGAATCGCGCGGCGAAGGACTGGTTCGGCACCCGGACGTGGCAGCAGCCCGAGTGGGCTGACCTGCCCAAAGGTGGCCGCACGGTCAGTGTGGTGCTGCCGGCGCTGAACGAGGAGAAGACCGTCGGCCGGGTCGTCGAGACGGTGCTGCCGCTCACCGGGCTCGTCGACGAGATCGTCGTGATGGACTCCGGGTCCACCGACCGAACGGCCGAAGTCGCTGCTGCTGCCGGAGCACGGGTGGTGCGCCGCGAGGATGTCCTGCCGGGACTGGAACCGTTGCCCGGCAAGGGGGAGGTGCTCTGGCGGTCGCTAGCGGCGACGACCGGCGACCTGATCGTGTTCCTGGACGCCGACTTGGTCGAGCCGGATCCGGGGTTCGTGCCCGCTTTGCTCGGTCCGTTGCTGACCGTGCCGGATGTCCACTTGGTGAAGGGTTTCTATCGCAGGCCGTTGCGGCTGGAGACCGAGCACGGCGGCGGCCGGGTCACCGAACTGCTTGCGCGACCGTTGTTGTCGGCGTTGCGGCCGGAGCTTTCCGGTCTGGTGCAACCACTTGGCGGCGAGTACGCGGGAACCCGCGAGTTTCTCGAGAACGTCCCGTTCGCGGCCGGATATGGCGTGGAGATCGGGCTTTTGCTGGACGCGCACCGGCTCTATGGGCTCGACGCGATCGCGCAGGTCAACCTGGGTGTGCGCAAGCACCGCAACCGCAACCTGCAGCAACTCGGCGTGATGGCGAGCCAGATCCTCGGCACGATGCTCACCCGCTGTGAGATCGACGCCCAGACCGAGGAGTTCACCCAGTTCGTGCAGGTCGCGGGCGAGTGGCTGCCGGACACGACGGACATCCTGGTGGCCGACCGGCCGCCGATGCGTGAGGTCAGCGGGTCATCCGGAACTCCAGGCGTGCGGAGTCGTTGGGGAGGGGCTGCTGCTCGCCGGTGCGACGGAAACCAAGGGTGAGATAGAGCTTCTCCGCGCCTCGGTTGTTCTCCGCCACCCACAGTCCCACGCTCGGCCGGTCCGCGGCCCAGTCCAGCACGGCCTCGATCGTCGCGCGGGCCAGTCCGGTACCCCGCGCGCTCGGATGTGCCCACACGCTGACGATTTCCGCTGTTCCGTCCGGCTGGGGCAGGCCGACCGCGAGGGCGAGGAGCTTGCCGTCGCGGTAGCCGAAGAACGTCGCGGAGTTCCGCAGGCGTTGGCGCCACTCGGTTTCGGTGAGCACCGTCTCGCGATCCAAAGTGGACGCGAAGGCCTGGGGAGCGTCGGTGAGCGCGGCCAGCCGGATCTCCCGGTAGGCGCGCCAATCGTCCGGTCCAGCGAGCGTCACCTCGTTCACACGACCGACTCTATGGGGTCCGGGGAAATCATTTTCGCGGGTCCTCGCCCGGTGATCTCGCCGTTGGCCATCGTCACGACGTCCTCGAAGTCCTGGATGTGCGCCAGCCGGTGGGTGACCAGGACGACGGCCCGGTCCCGGTACCGGGCGAGGGTGTCCGCGAGGATTTCGTCACCCTGGTGCGGCTCAAGGCTTTCGACGGGTTCGTCGAGCAGCAGGATCGGGGCGTCGGCGAGTACGGCGCGGGCGAGGATCAGGCGCTGACGCTGGCCGCCGGAGATCGTCTCGGCGGTGATCTCGGTGTCCCAGCCGTCCGGCAGCGACGCGATCCACTCGTCCAGCCGGACCACTCGGGCGACTTCGTCCAGGTCGGCTTGGGTGATCCCCTCGCGGGCGAAGGTCAGGTTGGTGCGGACGGTGGTAGTGAAGACGTGCGCGTCGGCCATCGCGCCGGCGGCGTCCGGGTAGCGCCTCGCGATGGCCTTGAGCAGGGTCGTCTTCCCGGCGCCGCTGGGTCCGATGACGGCGATGTGTTTGTCGGGTACCAGTTCTGGCGCCGGACGGTCCGGGGTGGACGGTCCGGTCAGCAGTTCGCGGACCCGTTCCACCGATGGCCGGACCTCAACCCAGCGCGCGGCGGCGGCCGTCAGCGGAACGAACACCTCCAGTCCGGCGAGCACCGCGAGCGTGATCGCGGCTCGCGCCGGAGCCGACGCTTCGGTGGTCAGCAGGACGCCCAGAACGGTTCCACTGTGGACGATCACGGCCAGTGCGCCAAGTGGCAGCGTCTGCCGCCCGGCATCGGCCAGCACCTTCGCCGCGGCCTCGGCTTCCCGCAGTTTCCGTTCAGTGGCGCCGTAAACGGCGAGTTCCTGAGCGCCTCGCTCGAGGTCCACGACGTGGTCCGCGAGCCTTGCCCGGGCGGCGGCACTCCGTTCACCCGCACGTCTGGTGGCCATTGCCGACAATACTGGCAACACAATGCCCATCAGGACCAAACCGCACGCTAGTGCGACCGAACCTGTGACCGCTATCCCAGCAATACCAACAACAGTCGCGACAATCGCAGGAACCAGGCACCGCAGCAGCGCGTCCTGATAAGCGTCCACATCGGACACAACGCGAGTCAGCGCGTCGCCTTCCCGTACATCCCGCCGACGTACCAAAGCCTCATAGACCCGGCCCCGAAGCTCGGCAAGTGTCCACAGTACCGCGGAATGCCCAATCAGGCGCTCGACATAGCGCAAACACCCACGGCTGACTGCCAATGCTCGTACCACAACGATGGCCACCGAAAGCGCGGCCAGAGGCGGCTGCTCGGACGCGCGCACGATCAACCACGCGGCTGTCCCGGCGAGCGCGATCCCCGCGACCTCAGCGAGAACCGCTGTGCATGCGGCCAGAACGAGTCTCGTCATCCGATGCGCACCACCCGGTCTGCTTCCGGGAGGATCGCCAGGCGGTGGGCCACGACCAGGGCGGTCTTGCCTTGGAGAATGCGGCGGCTGGCACTGAGCACCGCTTGTTCTGTTGCCACGTCGAGCCTTGCGGTCGGTTCGTCGAGGAGAGCCAACGAGGTGTCCGGACGGACAAGTGTGCGGGCGAGAGCAACTCGTTGACGTTCACCGCTGGACAATTCGCGGCCCTGGGCGGTGAGCGGAACGTTCAGTGCGGCTTGCCGCGCGGCTTCGGCGACGTCGTCATCGGTCGCACTGGGGTGCGCCAGACGGATGTTGTCGGCGACCGGCGCGGCCAGCAGCCAGGGATTTTGGGGGAGCCAGGAAATGCTGGTGTGCCAATGAGATGGGGCGATCTCGCGAAGGTCCGTATCGCCGATCAGGACGCGGCCCGACGCCGGTTCGGTGAGGCCGAGGACGACCGACAACACCGTGCTCTTTCCGGCGCCACTCGGGCCGACCAGAGCGATTCGTTCGCCTGGGGCGATGGTCAGCCAGAAGTTGCGCAACGCGGGTGTGTCCCGGCCGGGGTACTGGACAGTGACGTCCTCCAGGGCGATCTTCGCGGTCCGCAGGTCGGGTGGTCGTGCGGTTGTCGTTGTGGTGCAACGAGGTTCCGGCAGGGCAAGGACGTCCTTCAAGACCGTGAGACCTTCGGCGGCGGCGTGGAAACGAGCGCCCGCCGCCCGCAATGGCAGGAAAGCCTCTGGTGCCAACAACAACACGAGGAGTGCCGTATGGAGATCAATGCCACCTGACAGCAAGCGCAATCCGACAGGGACTGCCACCAACGCGATCGACAGGGTCGCGACGAGCTCCAGGACCAGCGACGACAGGAACGCGATCCGGAGCGTGCGCATGGTCGCGGTGGCGTGCTGGTGGGCGATCGAGCGGACGATCCCGGCCTGGAAGCCCGCCCGTTTGAACAGCACCAGCGTCTCCAGGCCACGCACGACGTCCAGGAAGTGCCCGCCCAGCCGGGAAAGCAGGGCCCACTGGCGTTCGGTGCGGCGCACGGTGTGCTTGCCGACCAGGATCGCGAACACCGGCACCAGCGGCAGGGTGGCGGCGATGATCAGCGCGGAGGTCCAGTCGGCGACGAACAAGCAGGTCAGCACGGCTATCGGCACGACCGAGGACGTCACGAGCTGCGGCAGGTACCCGGTCAGATAAGGCCCGACGGCGTCGATCCCGCGCGTCACCAGCACGGTCCGCTCGCCGCTGCCCGATCGCAGCACCCGAGAGCGCAGGAAAGTCGTTGTGGTGGCGGCGAACCGCGCGGAAGTCCGCTCCTGCGCCCAGGCAAGTGCCCCACGGCACACCAAGGCAGCGACAGGTAGGGCCAACCACACGCTGCCGGTCAGCAGCCGGGCCAGAAATTCGGCCTGCACAACGATTGCACACGACGTGCATACAGCTTGTATACAAAGCGTATACAGGTACCGGCGTAAGCCGGGGAGTGACGGCATGGCGGCTCACCAGAACAATCTGGCGCGATCGTTGCGGAACGCCCACCACGTCATCATCTGGAACCCGATCACCACCGGCACCGTCGGCAATGCGAGCCAGCCGATCTGAGACAACGTCTCCGCCGAAGAACTCGCCTCGGCGAATGCCAGATCCAGGCCACCATTCACGGAGGACACCAGGATGTCCGGCGCGTGCGCGATCCCCACGACCAGCACCGGCAGCCCGCACGCGAACGCCATGCACACGAACGCAGTCCGTGAACCCATGGTCCAGCCAGCAGTCAGCACCAACAGGATCGCCGCGAACGCCCCCGTAAGCGCCCACCCCGGCTGAGCGACCTGCACCGACAGGAACACGCTGCCCACGGCGGCGACAATCGCCACGATACAAGGCAACACGAGCATCCGCCCGACCCGAGCAGCCCGACGCGCCAACACCTCCGGCGCCCGCATCGCCAGGAAAGCGGCGCCATGCACCGTGAACAACGCGAACATCGCGACCCCGAACAACAGCGACACGGGCGTCAGCAGGCCAGAGAAATCCCCGGTCGGATACCCGTTGGCCCCCAACGGAAGCCCCTGCATGACCGCACCGAACAAAACGCCCCAGCCGATACTCGTCACCACAGCACCCGCAGTGATGAGCACGTCCCAGAACTCCTTGCGGCCCAAAGCGAGCCGGCCGCGCAACTGCACCGCCACGGTGAACACGATCACCCCGAGAACGGTCGCCAGCACCACCGGATAGGCCCCGGCGAACAACCGTCCCTCCAGCTTGGGGAAAATCCCCAGCAGCACCCCGGCGAACGCCACCAGCCACACCTGGTTGCCGAGGAAGAATGGCCCGCCGGCGCCGAGAACGTGCCGCCGTTCGTCCTGGTCCCGCCCGATCAGCCGCAGCAGAACCCCAGCCCCGTAGTCGTACCCGGCCAAAGCGAAATATCCGGCCGCGAGCACGGCCAATGTCACAGTCCACATGGAACCGACCTCACAGACTCATCGCCGGGACCGGGGGAAGGGCCTCCGCGTGGTCCGGCTGAGGACCGCGGCGGGCCACCCGCGCGATCAGGACCCAGTTCGTCACGGCAAGGCCGATCAGCACAGCCGTGAAAGCGATGAACGAAGCCAGCATCGTGCCGACCGAGACGTCCGACACCGCGTCCGACGTTTTCAAAAGACCGTTGACCACCCACGGCTGGCGCCCCATTTCGCGGAAATACCAGCCGCACAAGGCCGCGATGAACGGCAACGGGATGGTCGCGACGAGGACGTACATCGGGATGCGCCACCGCTCGATCCAGTTCCGGAAGCACAGCACCAGAGCCACCGCGACGATCGTGTAGAGCAGGAACCCGAGGTTCATCATCACCTCGAGGAACGTCCCGATGTCTTTGGACGGCAGGTAATTTCCCGGGCCGAACCGGGTCTCGCCGAGCGCTTGGATCGCCGCGCGTTCCACGTCCGAGCCCAGCTTAGCCGGCTGAACCTGCCGAAGCACGTTGAACTGGCCGAACCCCAGGTTGATCACCATCGTGGCGCCGACGGTCGCGGCCACCAGACCCAGTCGCAGTGACCGCCGGAAGAACTCGATCTCCTTGGTGCGCTTGAGAAAGTGGTAGGCGCTGATCCCGGCCACCACCACGCCACCAGCCAGCAGCGCGGCCGACAGCAGGTGCCCCAACGCGGTCCACAGCGACGGGTTGGACATCAAGGCGCTCAACGAAGTCAGGTGCGCGGTGCCGTCGGAGACGGTGTACCCCACCGGGTTCTGCAGGAACGAGTTCGCCACCATTACCCACAACGCGGACGCGTAGGCGGTCACTGTCACCAGCCAGATCAGCGCCAGGTGCAGCCCGCGCGGCAGCCGTCCCCAGCCGAAGATCCACAGCCCCAGGAACGTGGATTCCAGGAAGAACGCGACCAGGGTCTCCACGGCCAGCGGCGCGCCGAACACGTCCCCGGCGAACGCGGTCAGCCCGGTCCAGTTCAGCCCGAACTGGAACTCCATCACGATCCCGGTGGCGATCCCGAGCACGTAGTTGATCACGTAGATGTGTCCCCAGAACCGCGTCATGCGCAGGTGAACGGGGTTGCGGCTGAAGTGCGCGCGGGTCTGCGACACCGCGACGAGCGTCACCAGCCCGAGGGTGAGCAGAACGAACAGGAAGTGCAGCGAGGTCGTGGTGGCGAACTGCAGTCTCCCCAGAGTGACTGTGTCCATGTCGACACGCTACATGTAGCGGACATACTTATCTACTGATTCAGGGTGGGCGATGTGACCTTCAACCCGTAGACTCGCTACGTATGAAGCCGGATGTGCTCCGAGGACATCTCGACGCTCTGCTGCTGGCCACGCTCGACGGGACGAGGCTGCACGGATACGCGATCATCGAGGCACTGCAGCTGCGCAGCGGCGGTGCGCTCGACCTGCCCACCGGAACCGTCTATCCGGCCCTGCGCCGGCTCGAACGGGCCGGGTACGTGACCAGTGAGTGGAGCACTGTCTCCGGCCGCCAGCGCCGTACCTACCATCTGACCAAGGCCGGGCAGCGAGCGCTGATGCAGGAACGCACCGCATGGCGCGAGTTCACGGCGGCGATCGAGGGCGTACTCGGGGAGGGCCCATGGCCGGCGCAGGCGTGATCGAGGACTACGTCGCGGATCTGGGCTTACGGTTGCGCGGGGACAAGCGCGCCAAGCTCGACCTGCTGACCGAGGCCCGCGACAGCCTGGAGGACGCCGCCGAGTGCTACCGCGAGGCCGGGCTGTGCGCCGAGGACGCCGAACGCCGTGCGGTCGACGAGTTCGGCCCCGCGCCGCAGATCGCCCGTGACTACCAGGCCGAGCTGGCGGTCGCGTACGGCGCCCGCACGCTGCGGTCGATCCTGCTGGTGCTGCCCGGGGCGAACCTGATCTGGGAAGTGACCCGGATGATCTGGTTCGGCCCGTGGGAGAACTTCCCCGGCGTGCCGCCGCCCAGCTGGTACTACATCTTCACCGAGCTCAACGACACCATGTCGTGGGCGGTCGCCGTCGCCACCGCGCTGGCCCTGCTGGTCGGCCGGCTCTGGTCCCGCCGCACGAGCGACACCCGCCTGATCGCCCGCTGTGTCGCCGGTGTCGCGCTGACCGCCATGACGGCCGCCCTGCTGGCCAGCACCGCGCTTTTCGTCGCCACGGCCTGGTTCGACCCCGGCCGGATGTTCGCCTCACCGGCGCTGTTCCTCGCCGGGGTGATCTCGTTCGCGGTGCTGATCCGGCTCACCATGATGGCTCGCAAGACGGCGAGCTTCTGCGTGTAGCGCGGAATGTCGTACCCGGGTGGCAAGATTGCGCCCGTGACCACCGCTTTGTTCTACCTCGTCGTCATGGTCTTCGTGGCGGCGGTGGTGTTCCTGCTCGCGTCGGTGCTCTTCGGCCGTGGCGAGGAGCTGCCGCCGTTGCCGCCCGGCGCGTCGCCGACCCGGCTGCCCGCCGAGGACATCTCCTCGGACGACCTCAGAGCGGTGCGGTTCCAGATGGTGCTGCGGGGTTACAAGATGTCCGAGGTGGACTGGGTGCTGCGGCGGCTGGGTGACGAGATCGACGAGCTGCGGGCCCGGGTGGCCGAGTTGGAGGAGCAGCACGACGGCGAAGAGGCGGCGGCCCAGTGAAGGAGAAGGTCCGCTGCGACTGGGGGAACTCGACGCCCGACTACATCGCCTACCACGACGAGGAGTGGGGTAAACCACTTCATGGTGTGAACGCGATGTACGAACGGCTGTGCCTGGAGTCGTTCCAGTCCGGCCTGTCCTGGATCACCATCCTGCGCAAGCGGGAGAACTTCCGCGCCGCCTTCGCCGGGTTCGACCCGAAGCTGGTGGCGGAGTTCACCGACGCCGACCGGGACCGGCTGATGGCCGACGCCGGGATCGTGCGCAACAAGGCCAAGATCAACGCGGCCATCCACAACGCCAACGTCATCGCCGGGCTGGACGTGCCGCTGGACGAGCTGCTCTGGTCGTTCGCGCCGAAGCGGCACCGGCGGCCGCGGACCATGGCGGACGTGCCCGCGGTCACCGACGAGTCCAAGGCCATGGCCAAGGAGCTGAAACGAAGGGGTTTCGTGTTCCTCGGACCGACCACCTGTTACGCGCTGATGCAGGCGACTGGGATCGTCGACGACCATATCGCCGCGTGCTGGCGGGCGAAGTCGAAATAGCCGGGGAATTCGGTGTTGTCCATCGTTGGCAACAATCGTGAGGATGGTGTGAGAGCGTGACCAGCTCGTTACCGAACGGCTGCGAACAATCGGTTCCGGCGTGTCGCTCTTCGGCGTGTCGCGGCGCGCTGCCGGTGCGACCGGATGTTGTCGCATGTAGACGCCCCACCAGGAATCCGTCACTGCCGGTCGGCCGGTGGTAACCAAACGACACGCAAAAGATCGGTTCGATTTCGTCGCGGTGAGTGGATAGGAGAGAATGTCGACTAACCGCGACTGGTGGACCCGGTCGCGGTGGGCAGGCTATGACGGAGGGAGCACGCTATGGCGGCCATGAAGCCCCGGACCGGTGACGGTCCCCTCGAGGTGACTAAGGAGGGTCGGGGCATCGTGATGCGCGTCCCACTGGAGGGTGGTGGGCGACTCGTCGTGGAGATGTCACCGGACGAGGCCAGCGCCCTGGGGGACGCGCTGAAAGCTGCCGCCGGCTGACTTTCGTCCAAGGCCAACCGCGCCCCGGTCTCCTCGCAGGAGCCGGGGCCGCGTCACGTCTCAACCCAAGGGGGTAGTTGGTTTTGCGCACGCCGGTGCCATCGTTACCGAGCCCGATGCCGGACATCGAGGTGGCCGTCCAGCCACGTCGCGGCCTGCCCGTCGTCGTCCTCGCCCGGTCCGGGGAGGACATGTTCGCGCCGCTGCTCGGGCCGGGTGGCGCCGACCTCGGGCCGGACTGGGCCGAGGCGGTCGGGCTGACCGGCAAGGCCGGTGAGGTGCACACCGCGGCCACGCACGGCGCCGGGATCCGCTGGGTCGCGGGGATCGGTGACGGTGAGCCGCAGCAGTGGCGCAAGGCCGGTGCCGCCCTCGTGCGGGCCTTTGAGTCGCGGGCGTCGGCCGACGCCGACGCGGGCCGCCGGGTGACGCGAGCGCTCCAGCTGACCCTGCCGCCCGAGGCGGGCGCGGCCGAGGTCGCGGAGCTCGTGCTGGGTGTGAGCCTGGGCGGCTACCGGTACGTGGTGAGCGCGAAGGCGCCCAAGCCGCGGCTGCGGACGCTCCGGCTGGTGGTGGGGGAACCGGGCCAGTTGGAACCCTTGCGGGCGGCGGCGTCCCGGGCGTCGGCGTTCGCGGCCGGCACGACGGCCACGCGTGACATGGGCAACACCCCGTCCAACGTCAAGGACCCGGCCTGGCTGGCGAACACCGCGGTGAAGCTGGCCGCGCAGCTGCCCGGGCTGACGGTGAACGTGTACGACGAGAAGTGGCTGGCGGCCGAGGGGTTCGGCGGCGTGCTGGCGGTGGGCGGCGGCTCCTCCCGGCCGCCCCGGTTCGTCACGCTGACCTGGTCCCCGGCCAAGGCGTCCGGCCCGCACATCGTGTTGGTGGGCAAGGGCATCACGTTCGACACCGGCGGCATCTCGATCAAGCCCGCGGACGGCATGCACCTGATGCGGACGGACATGTGCGGTGGCGCGTCGGTGATCGCCGCCCTGGTCACGGTCGCGCGGCTGGGGTTGCCGGTGCGGGTGACCGGGCTGGTTCCGTTGGCGGAGAACCACGTGTCCGGGTCGGCGTACCGGCCGGGCGACATCGTGCGGCACTACGACGGGCAGACCACGGAGGTCAGCAACACCGACGCCGAGGGGCGGATGGTGCTGGCCGACGCTCTCGGGTACGCGGTGCGCAAACTCAAGGCGGACCTGCTGGTCGACGTGGCCACGCTGACCGGCGCGATGAAGCTGTCGCTGGGCACGCGGATCGGCGGCCTGTTCGCCAA
>CBIMJO010000158.1:0-11071 GCA_966244135.1 uncultured Actinocrispum sp.
CCCGGCTGACCATGGCCAGCCTGACGCGCGTGCTCGACGGCGGCGCCCGCACGGTCTCGCCGGACGCGCCGTTGCGCCGGGCGGAACTGGTCGAGCTGGGTACCGAAGGTCCTTGGGCGACAAGGATGTGCTGGCCCGCGCTGCGCGTCACGTGGGCGATGTCCGATGACGACTCCGCTGACTCGGCGCTGCCCGCGGGCGTCCGGCGGCTGGAACCTATTGGCACCGGCCGGATCGAGCCCGAGTTGTTGCTGGTGACCGGCGCGGACGAGGACAGCAGGCTGAACGCGGTGCGGGAACGCTGGCCCGGCAAGGCTTTGCTGGTCTGCCCGGTGCCGTCGGGCGCCGCCGAGTGGGCGGCGGTCGTGCGTGAGGCCGGTGTCGGTGACCGCGCCGTCGTGCTGGAACTGGAAGGGCCGCCGGACCGCAAGGCCGCCGACCGGATCGACCGGGCCGCGCACCTGAGCTGGGTGCTCAGCTCACCGGTCGAGCTCGCGCTGGACTCGTTGCCGCGCAGGCCCTGGCAGGAGATCCACCTGGAATCCGGGCTGGCCGAGGCCGCCGACTGGCAGGAAGCCCTTGGTGTGGCGCCGGATCCGGCGTTCCCGTTGTCCCGCGACCAGTTGCGGCTGGTGAGCGCGGCCTCCGCGGGCAACCCCGGACGGATCTCCGCTGGTGTGCGGCGGCTCGCGGGCGGTCACCTCGACGGGCTCTCGGTGCGGATCCGGCCCAAGCGCGTGATGAAGGACCTTGTCCTGCCGTCGGATCAGACCGCCCAGCTGCGTGAGCTGATCGCGCGCTACCGGCGCCGGTCCACTGTGTACAACGAGTGGGGCTACTCGCCGTTCCCGTCCAAGGGTGTCGTGGCGCTGTTCTCCGGGCCGTCCGGTACCGGAAAGACCCTGGCCGCCGAGATCATCGCCGGTGAGCTGGGGCTCGATCTGTACAAAGTGGACCTCTCCTCGGTGGTCAGCAAGTACATCGGCGAGACCGAGAAGAACCTGGAGAAGATCTTCGGCGCGGCCGCGGCCGGTGACCTGGTGCTGTTCTTCGACGAGGCGGACTCGTTGTTCGGCAAGCGCTCCGAGGTCAGCGACGCGCACGACCGGTACGCCAACATCGAGGTCGCGTACCTGTTGCAGCGCCTGGAGTCCTACCAGGGCCTGGTCGTGATGGCGACCAACCTGCAGCGCAACATCGACGAGGCGTTCCTGCGCCGGATCTCGGTGGCCATCGACTTCGAGGCGCCGGACGAGCCGCAGCGCAAGCTGATCTGGCAGCAGGCGTTCCCGGCCGGGGCGCCGCTGGGCGAGCTGGACTACGAGTTCCTGGCCCGGCAGTTCCGGATCACCGGCGGCCTGATCAGGAACGCCGCGCTGGGCGCGGGTTTCCTGGCCGCGGAGCAGGACGGGCCGGTGACCATGGAACGGGTCGCGCTGGCGTTGAAGAGAGAGTTCCAGAAGCTCGGCCGGCTGCGCACCGAGACCGAGTTCGACCGATACTTCGACCTTGTGAACGGGGACACCGATGCTGAACCTGCTGGATGAGTCCCTGGAGGAGTTCCTCCGGGCGGTGGTGCCGCTGCCCAAGCGCGAGGTCGACATCTCCTTCGACGCGCCGGACAAGGACTGGTCGGCCCGGGTGTCCCGGCCGACGATCAACATGTACCTGTGGGACGTGCGCCGCAACGTGTCCGAGCGCGAGCTGGGCCTGGAGACGGTGCACGACGAGAACGGCCGCCCGCACCGCCGCCCGCCGCTGCCGCGGGTGGACTGCCGCTACCTGGTGACCGCGTGGACCTCGGACATCCGCGACGAGCACTCGCTGCTCGGCGCGACCCTGGCCGCGCTGCTCAAGCACGACCGGATCGAGGCGGAGTACCTGCAGGGCGCCTACCGCACCATCAAACCGTTGCCCGGCATCGAGATCGCCTCCGGCGACGGCCGGGACAACTCCGACTTCTGGTCCGCGCTGGGCGGGCAGCTCAAGCCCGGCCTGGACGTGACCGTGACGGCCACAGTGGACAGTTCGCTGCTGGTGGCGGCCGGCCCGCCGGTGCAGCGGTTCGCGATCATCACCAACCCGGCCGAGGGCAAGCCCGAGGAGCGGCTCTACGTCGCCGGGCGGACCGACCAGGCGGCGGGCACGCTCGTGTCCACCCCGCACGGCGCCGCCGAGGTCGACGAGGAGGGCAAGTTCGTGGTCGCCGCCGAGGTAGGCGACAAGGTCACCGTCGACGGCACCGCCCGCGGCGAGGTCGGTCCGACCGGCCCGGTCGAGCTGAAGGCGGTGCCCAAGCGCAAGCGGTAGCAATCTTGCCGTTTCGGCAAGTTTGCCACAGTGGCAATCTTGCACTTTTGGCAAGTTTTGCTAGTGTTCTCTTCGTGACCGGCGAAGAGGGCTTGCGCGAGCGTAAGAAACGGGAGACCCGCCTGGCGCTGAGCCAGGCGGCCATCCGGCTGTGCGTCCAACGCGGCTGGGACAACGTCACGGTGGATGACATCGCCGCCGCGGCGGACGTCTCGGTGCGCACGTTCCGCAACTACTTCTCCAGCAAGGCGGAGGCGGTCGCGGCCAGCCATGCCGAGCGCACGCTGCGGATCGCGGACGAACTGCGGGCGCGACCGGCGGGCGAACCGTTCTGGGACGCGGTCATCGCCGCGGTGATGGCCCAGTACGACCTGGGACCGCCCGGGCCCGGCCATGGACGGTGGGTCGAGGGCGTCAAAGGCGTTCTGGCGCAACCGGCCGTGCACGGCGAGGTGCTCAAAGCCAGTGTGGCCGCGGAGGACGCGCTGGCCGAGGCGGTGGCTTCCCGCACCGGGACCGAAGGTCTGTACCCGCATCTGGTCGCTGGGGTGATCGGCAGCGCGGTCGCCGCGGGACTGCGCGAGTGGGTGCTCACCGACCTGGGCGGTTCGGTGGTCCCCTATCTGCGGGAGGCGTTCGAACGAGTTCGCGCGGGCCTGCCGGTCACCTGACCCGAAGGAGAATTCGTTGACAGACGTGGTCATCGCCGGGGGCGGCCCGAACGGGCTGCTGATGGCATGTGAGCTGAGACTGGCCGGGCTGCGGCCGGTGATCCTGGAGGCCTTACCCGAACCGAGCCCGGAACCCAAGGCCAACGGGATCATGGGCCAGATCGTGAAACTGTTGCACTATCGCGGACTGCATGAGCGCTACACCGGCTCTGCCGAACCGCCGCAGCCGACGCCGTACTTCCTGTTCGGCGGGCTGCCGCTGAACCTGACCCTGCTCGACGAGAGCCCGATCCACGCATTGCCGGTGCCGCAACGGCAGATCAACAAGATCCTCGAGGAGCGTGCGCTCGAACTCGGCGTCGAGATCCGCCGGGGCCACGAACTCGTTGGCTTGTCTCAGGACGACGAGTTCGTGACGGCCGAAGTTCAAGGCCCGGACGGGAAGTACGAGATCCAGGCGCGTTATCTCGTGGGCGCCGACGGCGCGCACAGCGTGACTCGCAAGCTCTGCGGCATCGACTTCCCTGGCGTCACCGAAGCCAGGACGACGCTGCGGATCGCGCACGTCTCCGTGCCGGACGAGCTGGTGGACCCGGTGACCAGCGGCCTGAATGTGCCTGGTTTCGGCTTGGTACCGGCGTTTGTGGGGGTGCGCACGGAGAACGGTGGGTTCTCGTACGCGCCGATGCCCGGGCTGCCGCCAATGCTCGCGACCACCGAGTGGGACGAGCCGGAGACCGACGAACCGATGACGGTCGACGAGCTGCGCGAGAGCATCCGGCGGGTGCTGGGCGTGGACGTGGCGTTCGGACCGCCGACGGGGGAGGGACCGCATCTGTTGCGGCGCAGGCGGGAGCACAACACCCGGCTGGCCGAGCGGTACCGCGACGGGCGGGTGTTCCTGGTCGGCGACGCCGCGCACATCTACTCCAGCGGCGGTTCCAGCCTGAACGTCGGCATGCAGGACGGGATCAACCTCGCCTGGAAGCTCGGCGTGGTCCTGCGCGGCGAGGCCGGCGCGGAACTCCTGGACACCTATGAGACGGAACGCCGTCCGGTGGCCGAACGCATGATCACCCACGGCGAGGCCAACAACGCGTTGCTGGCGCCGGGAAAGGACGTCACCGGCCTGCGCGCGATGTTCACGCAGCTGATGACCAAGAAGGAGGTCGTGCAGGTGCTGGCCGACTGGGCCGCGGGCTCCGATGTCCGGTACGACATCGGCGATGCGCATCCGCTCGTCGGCACGTTCGTTCCAGACCCACTCCTTCCTCAGGGCGGCCTGGCCGCGGCCCGGCCGCTGCTGATCGACTCGACCGGCACGCTCACCGCTCCGGACACAGTGGATACCGTCACCGCGGAGATCCACGGCCTGACCGCGATCCTGATCCGGCCGGACGGCTACGTGGCATGGGCGTCGGCGGCACCGGACCCGGATGCCGCGGACCTGGCCGCGGTCATCCGGAAGTGGTTCGGCGCCAAGGAAGCTATGCCTGTTTGACCTCTTCCAGGTACCGCATGGCCACCTGCTCGTCGGTGAGCCACGCGGTGTAGTCCGAGGTGTCATTGAAGATGTGCGCGAACCGGTGGGCGACAACGGGATTGACCTGGGCCGCCGCGAAGGTCGCCATGATGTGCGGGGGCGGCGGGCGGAGCAGGTCGTTGGAGAAGGTGACCGCGTGCCGGGCGGTGTCCCAGAACCGGTCGAACGCCCGGTGCATGAACTCCTCGTCGAAGGGCTGCTCGCCCTGCTCCAGGATGGTTCGTTGATAGGCGGCCGCGCAGTGGGCGGCCATGTTCGCGCCCTGCCCGGCGATCGGGTCGTTGGTCACCGCGGTGTCGCCCATCGCGAGCACCTTCGCCCCGGAGTCCAGTGTTCCCACGGGGTTGCGTACGACCGGGGTGATCCGGCCCTTCAGGTAGTCCAGCGGTCCGGCCGGCTCGGCGTTGTCCAAAGTGGACGACAGCCACGGGAAGTTCTGCGCGAAGGCCTTCCCGGCCAGCTCGTAGAAGTGCTCCGCGCTCTGCACGTCGTCCCAGCAGTCGAGGGAACGGCCGGCATAACCGGAGAAGTAGATCCCGTACACCGGTCCGTGCACGCTCAGCACCGGCAGGGAGAAGAACTCGCCGTCCTGCGCGAGCCCGAACGTCACGCCCTGGTACAGCTCGGGACGGTTGGGCTTCAAGTACAGCAACGAGATCGCCCGCTGCGGTTCGCTGAACGGCGACAGCTCGGGGCGGCGGACGAACAGCTCGCCGAACTGCGGCCCCCGCCCGGCCGCGACCAGGACGAGCTCGAACTCCGCCGCCAGGGCGTCCAAACCGGACGGTTCGACCCGGCCGCCGCGGATCTCGCCGCCCCGGTCGGCGAACTCGGTGAGCCAGTCGGACATCTTGCGCCGCTGGTCCACCGACTGGGCCGGCCGGTCCAGCGGCGACTCCCAGCTGATCACCGGGTCGGCGAGGCCGGGCGCGCCCGCGCCGAACCGGATCCCGGTCACCGGCGGCGCGGTGCCGTCCCAGAAGTTCAGCCCCTGCGACCGTTCGTGCTGCAACGCCCGGTCGAACATGCACTGGTTGGAGATCACCCGGCCATCGCGGATCTGCTCGGCGGACCGTTCGGTGATCACGGTCACCTCGTACCCGTGCTGCTGCAGCCCGAGCGCCAGCAGCATGCCCGCCTGACCCGCCCCGACCACGACAATGCGGCGCATCCGAAAACCTCCCCAGGTAGAGACCCCGAACTTCCACGTTAGCCGGGAAAACCGGCTGTGCGTCCGGTCAACCGGCCGTACGTTCGGGCGAATCCATGGGCCGCCGGCCGCGTGACCGCGAAACCCCGGTGGTCAGGACCGCGCGCGGTGGGCGGCTTCCGCCGGGTCCGGGGGCGTGGTCGGGTACACGTCGGCGTCGAAGAACCGGGCGAACGGCAAGGTTGCCGCGCTCGCCGACGGGCTTCGACGGCGGGGCGTCGGCGACGCCGAGGCCGGTCTGGCCGCCGAGGCCGGTGCCGCGGTGTACGGGGTTGCCTTCCAGCGATGGGTCGACGCCGCCGACGACCTCGACCTGCGCGACGCCCTTCGCCAGTCGTTCGCCCAACTGCGAACCCTGACCGCCTCCGCCTGACCCACTTGCGCGGCCGCACCCCGGCTCAGGTGATCCTGCGCTGGCACCTGCAGATCGGCACCATCGTCATCCCCAAGTCCGTCACGCCGTCCCGGACGGCCGAGAACATCGACGTGTTCGGCTTCCAGCTGGACGAGGCGGACCTGGCCGAGATGTCCACAGTGGACAACGGAGCCCGGCTCGGCCCGGACCCCGACGCGTTCAACGGTTAGGCGAACTTGGTCTTCGGTCTGGGTTGCAGGACGCCGTCGACGAACGTGTCCACCTTCTCGTTGTAGAAGGCGACCAGGCCGGTGACCTTCTGCGACTCCGGCAACGGGGTGTCGTAGAACCAGGCGATGTCCTGCTGGACCGCGTCCCCGATGCGCGCCGAGTAGTACTCGGCGGTGCCCTTGTACGGGCAGTGCGACTTGGTGTCGCTGCGCTCCAGCAGGTCCAGGCGGACCGCGGTCTTGGGCAGGTAGTAGCGGGTCGGCAGGCCGGTCTCGAACAGCAGCCGCGCGTTCGTGCTCTCGGCCACCGTCACGCCGTCGATCTCCACCCGGACGTGCCGGGAGCTGGCGAGGATGTCCACGCGCGTGTACGGGTCGCGCGGGTGGGTGTAGATCTCCTCGTCCTCCTCGAACCAGTTGTCCATGGCGTCGAAGTCGAACCGGACGAGGTCACGCAGCTCCTCGATGGGGGAGTCCTGGTGGATCCGGGCGGCGCCGGCGGCTTGCTTACCGCCGGACTTGACCGTGTACAGCGTCGCCTCGCCGCGGCTGGGCGAGGGCGCCGTCTCGCCGGTTTCCACCAGGTCGGCGCGCACATCGCCACGCGGGAAGTAGTACGCCGGGTAGTACGGGACCTCCCACACGTAGGTGGGGGTCAAGGTGTCGGCCACAAGCTCGCCGCCGAGGTAGACGCGGACGCGCTTCGAGCCCTGCTCCAGCCGGACCCGGCCACGAGTTGTCGTGTTCATGACCGGGTCAACGGCGGGCGCAGGGCCTGGAATTCCAGGAAATCCTTACGGTTCGATTGTGACCTTGATGGCCTCGCCGCTGGCCACGGTGTTGATGGCGTCGAGCACACCGTCGAGCGGCATCCGGTGGGTGATCAGGTCCTCGACCGGCACCGCGCCGGTGGAGATCAGCTCGAGGGCCTTCTTGTTGTGCGCCGGGCTGGAGCCGTTCGCGCCGACGATGGTCAGCTCGCGGTAGTGCACCAGGTTGGAGTCGCACGCGATGATCGGGTTGTCCTTGGGCAGGCCGCCGAAGAAGCTGATCCGGCCGCGCCGGGCGGCCATCTTCAGGCCGTCCTCCTGCGCCTTCCCGGCCGCCGCCGCGGTGATCACCACGTCGACACCGCGGCCGTCGGTCAGCCGCAGCACCTCCTCGACCGGGTCCACATCGGACGCACAGATCGCCGCGTCCGGCTTGACCAGCCCCGCGGCCATCTCCAGCCGCTGGCGGGAGAGTTCCACCAGGTAGACCGACTCGGCGCCGCGGGCGCGGGCGAGCCGGACGTGCAGGCACCCGATCGGGCCCGCGCCCACCACGACGACGGTGTCCCCGCCGCCGACCCCGGCCAGCTCCTGTCCGTTGAGGACGCACGCGAAGGGCTCCGCCACCGAGGCCTCGGCGTAGGAAAGGCCGTCGGGGATCCGGTTGAGACCGTCCACTTTGAGCACCGCGTGCGGGACGATCATGTATTCCGCGAAGCCACCGTCGAAGTGGTAGCCCATGGAGACCTGGTTGGGGCAGATGGTCATCCAGCCGCGCTTGCAGTCCGGGCACTCGCCGCACGGGATCGCGGCGATCACCTGCACCCGGTCCCCGGACGTCCAGCCCTCCACATTGGACCCCACCTCGACCACCTCGCCGGCGATCTCGTGCCCGATCACCCGGGGCGGGTCGATGTGGTGGTGGCCGAACCGGAAGATCTTCAGGTCGGTGCCGCAGGTGGAACAGTTGTGCACCTTGATCTTCAGCTCGTCCGGGCCCGGCGTGGGCTCGGCGGCCTCCTCGATGCGGATGTCCCCGGGCGCGTAGAAGCGCGCGACCTTCACAACTACTTCTCCTCGTCGATCGACTGCAGCAGGCGGATCACGGTCTCGGCATCGGGTGCTTCACGCAGCTCGGCGGCCTTGGCGGGGTCCATCAGGATCATCGCCAGCGACGAGAGGATCCCCACCTGTTCGGACCCGTTGGCCGCGATGCCGACGCAGAGTTTCGCCACGTTGCCCGAATCCCAGTCCACGCCATCGGGGAACTGCAGGACAACCAGCGAGGTCTTCTTGACGAACGCGCGGGACGCGTCGGTGCCGTGCGGGATGGCCACACCCTCGCCGATGAAGGTGGACACCGACGCCTCACGCTCGTGCATGGCCGGCAGGTACTCGGCGCTGACCGCGCCTACGTCCAGCAGGGCCTGTCCACATTGGTCGATCGCGTCCGCCTTGCCCGAGGCGGTCCGGCCGAGCCGGACCCCCTCGGGCGTCAGCAGCGCCGTGCGCTCAGTCGGCAAGCGACCCACCGTCCCGGATGGCCGCTTCCACCTTGTCGAACACCGGGTCGCCCAGGAAGCTCTGGAAACCCAGGATCACCTTGTCGCCGCTGCCCTTCTTGGCGCGCGCCAGCAGAGTCGACTGGCACAGCACGACATCGGCGTCGGCCGGGATGTCGTTGACCGGCGTGTGGCTGACCGAGACCTTGTACGGCTTGAGCCGCTTGGCCAGCTGCGAGGCGACCATCACGCTGCTGCCCATGCCGGCGTCACAGGCGATGACGACCTTCTTGATGGCGGAACCCTCGATGGTGCTCATGCTGCTCCTTTGACTTCGCCGCCGTTGGCGATCTCGCGTTCCCGTTCCGCTGCCTTCTCGCCACGGCCGAACTTCATCAGCGCGGACGCCACCACGAAGCTCACCGCGGCCGACAGGACGATACCGGCGACGACACCGAAGTAGCCGCCCTTGGGCGTGACCGCGAGGACCGCGAGGATGCTGCCCGGCGACGGGGTGGCCACCAGGCCGGCGCCGGTGATGCTGAACACCAGCACACCGGTGGCGCCACCGGCGATCGCGGCGATGATCAGGCGCGGAGCGGCGAGGATGTAGGGGAAGTAGATCTCGTGGATGCCGCCGAGGAACTGGATCACGATCGCCCCGGGAGCGGTCGATCGCATGGCGCGCACGCCGAACAGCGTGCTCGCGAGCAGGATTCCCAGGCCGGGACCGGGGTTCGGCTCGATCAGGAACTCGATCGCCTTGCCCTGGTCGGCCGCGTGCGCGACCCCGAGCGGCGACAATACGCCGTGGTTGATGGCGTTGTTGAGGAACAGCACCTTGGCGGGCTCGACGATGATCGACACCAGTGGCAGCAGGTGTGCGTCCAGCAGGAACTGCACGCCGTTGCCCAGTGCCTTCGTGATTCCCTCAACCGCCGGGCCGATGCTCAGCATGCCGAGGATCGCCATGATGCCGCCGATGATCCCGGCGCTGAAGTTGTCCACCAGCATCTTGAAGCCGGCGCCGACCTTCACGCCCACCGACTCGTCGAACAGCTTGAGCAGGAACGCGGTCAGTGGTCCGATGATCATCGCGCCGAGGAACATCGGGATGTCCGCGCCGACCGCGATGCCGATGGTCGCGATCGCGCCGACCACCGCGCCGCGCTGGCCGTGCACCAGCCGCCCGCCGGTGTACCCGATCAGCACCGGCAGCAGGATCTTGATCATCGGGCCGACCAGTTCCCCGATGTGCGCGTTCGGCGTCCAGCCGGTCGGGATGAAAAACGCGGTGATCAGACCCCACGCGATGAAGGCGCCGATGTTCGGCATCACCATCCCGGCGAGGTAGCCACCGAAGCGCTGCACCGAGGCCCTGATCTGGTGCGCCTTCGAGGGCGCCGCTTCTGTATCTGTCATCGTCGACACTTCCCGTTGCTGTTCATCCGGCAAAACAGAACTCAGTGGTCCCCTTGGATCCCCCGGCTGGAGTCGATTTCGTGCACTGTGACCAGTTCCGGCCGCAGATCGTCGGGGCGGGGCATCGTGCTGCCCGGCAGTGACACCGCGGCGGCACCCCACGCCACCCCGGACACCAGTGCTCGCTCGCCCTGCCCGCCACCGGCCAGGAACCCGGCGAGCGTGGCATCGCCGGCCCCGACCGTGCTGCGGGCCTGCACCACCGGGGCTTCGGCGTGCCAGTTCCCGTCCTCGCTGACGAGGATGGCGCCGTCGCCGCCGAGGCTGGCGAGCACGGCGCCGGCGCCGAGTCCACGGATCTCCCGGGCGGCCTCGACCACGTCCCCGAGTGTCCTCAGTGGACGGCCGACGGCCTCCTGGAGCTCGTGGTGGTTTGGTTTGACCAGCGAGGGCTTGGCGCCGAAGGCCGCGCGCAGCGCCGGTCCGCTCGTGTCCAGCGCGACCCGGACGTCCTCGCCCGCCAGCCGGCCGATCAGCTCGGCGTAGAACTCCGGCTCGACGCCCGGCGGCAGGCTGCCCGCGATCACCACCCAGGCGGCGTCGCGCGCGGCGGTGATCACCGCGTCCGCGAGGGCTTTGGCCTCCGCGGCGGACAGTCGGGCACCGGGCTCGTTGAGCTTGGTGACCGTGGCGTCCGGCTCGATGACGCTGACGTTCATCCGGACCGGCCCCAGCGCGGGCACCCGGACGACCTCGATCGAGTAGTCGCTGAGCAGGCTGATCAGCTGCTCGCCCTCGGCGCCACCGGCCGGGACGACCGCGCGGGCCTTGATTCCGTTGGAGACCAGGGCACGGGCCACGTTGATGCCCTTGCCGCCCGGCTGGACGTGGACCCCGGTGGCCCGGTGCAGCCCGCCACGTACCAGCCCCGCCACCTCGATCGTCCGATCGACGCTCGGGTTCGCCGTCACCGTGACGTACACGCTGCTCCCACCTCCATGTTGGTCCACGTTGAGCCGATATTGGATTCAGTGATTGTGCATGTGTTCATGTGGCTT
>CBIMJO010000159.1:0-11050 GCA_966244135.1 uncultured Actinocrispum sp.
TCGTCGGCCCGCAGCTCAAGCTGCACCAGTGCGGCCTGCCCAAGCAGATGGCGCTGGAGCTCTTCAAGCCGTTCGTGATGAAGCGGCTGGTGGACCTGAACCACGCCCAGAACATCAAGTCGGCCAAGCGCATGGTCGAGCGCCAGCGCCCGGTCGTGTGGGACGTGCTCGAAGAGGTCATCTCCGAGCACCCGGTGCTGCTCAACCGCGCACCGACCCTGCACCGCCTCGGCATCCAGGCCTTCGAGCCGCAGCTGGTGGAAGGCAAGGCCATCCAGCTGCACCCGCTGGTCTGTGAGGCGTTCAACGCGGACTTCGACGGTGACCAGATGGCGGTGCACCTGCCGCTGTCGGCCGAGGCCCAGGCCGAGGCCCGGATCCTGATGCTGTCGTCGAACAACATCCTGTCGCCCGCGTCGGGCCGTCCGCTGGCCATGCCCCGTCTGGACATGGTCACCGGTCTGTTCCACCTGACCCGGCTGGACGAGAAGGCGGCCGGCACCGGCCTGGCGTTCTCCTCGCCCGCCGAGGCGATCATGGCCTTCGACCGCAAGGTCATCGGCCTGCAGGCGCCGGTCAAGATCCGGATCAAGAACCGGCAGCCGGGCCCGGGCATGCAGCCCGAGGGCTACGAGCCGGGCAGCACCTGGCTGGCCGAGACCACGCTGGGCCGGGTCCTGTTCAACGACCTGCTCCCCGAGGACTACCCGTTCATCAACGAGCCGATGCCCAAGAAGCGTCAGGCCGCGATCGTGAACGACCTCGCCGAGCGGTACCCGATGGTCACCGTGGCCCGGACGCTGGACAAGCTCAAGGACGCGGGCTTCTACTGGGCCACCCGCTCGGGTGTCACCATCGCCATCTCCGATGTCGTGGTGCCGCCGAACAAGTGGGAGATCCTGGACCAGTACGAGCTCAAGGCCGAGGCGGTCGAGAAGCGCTACCAGCGCGGTCAGCTCTCGCACGCCGAGCGCAACAACGAGCTGGTCAAGGTCTGGTCGCAGGCCACCGACGAGGTCGCCAAGGCCATGGAGGACTACTTCCCCGACGACAACCCGATCCCGACGATCGTGAAGTCGGGCGCGGCGGGCAACATGACCCAGGTCCGGTCGCTGGCCGGTATGCGTGGTCTGGTGTCCAACCCGAAGGGTGAGTACATCCCGCGGCCGATCAAGAACAACTTCCGCGAGGGCCTGTCCGTCGGTGAGTACTTCATCGCCACGCACGGTGCCCGCAAGGGTCTGGCCGACACCGCGCTGCGGACCGCCGACTCGGGTTACCTGACCCGTCGTCTGGTGGACGTGTCGCAGGACGTCATCGTCCGCGAGATCGACTGTGGCACCAGCCGCGGCATCATCATGCCGATCGGTGAGAAGGGCACGGACGGCCGTGTCATCCGCGACCAGCACGTGGAGACCAGTGTCTACGCGCGCACGGTGGCCGAGGACATCCTGGACGGCGAGGGCAACATCATCGTCAACCGCGGTGACGACCTCGGCGACCCGGCGCTGGCCAAGCTGATCGAGTCCGGCATCGCCAAGGCGAAGGTCCGCAGCGTGCTCACCTGTGAGTCCGCCGTCGGTGTCTGCGCCATGTGCTACGGCCGCTCGATGGCCACCGGCCAGCTGGTCGACGTGGGTGAGGCCGTCGGTATCGTCGCCGCCCAGTCGATCGGTGAGCCCGGTACGCAGCTGACCATGCGTACGTTCCACCAGGGTGGCGTCGCCGGTGACGACATCACCACCGGTCTGCCGCGTGTCCAGGAGCTGTTCGAGGCCCGTCAGCCCAAGGGCAAGGCGCCGATCGCCGACGTCGACGGCCGCGTGCGGATCGAGGACGGCGACCGGTTCTGGAAGATCACGCTGATCCCGGACGACGGCAGCGAGGAGATCATCTTCGACAAGCTGTCGAAGCGTCAGCGGCTTGCCGCGACGCCCGACGGCCCGCTGGCGGACGGCGACCACGTGTCGGTCGGCCAGCAGCTGCTGGAAGGCACGCCGGACCCGCACGAGGTGCTGCGCGTCATGGGGCCGCGTGCGGCCCAGCTGCACCTGGTCGAAGAGGTCCAGAAGGTGTACCGGGCGCAGGGTGTGTCCATCCACGACAAGCACATCGAGGTCATCGTCCGGCAGATGCTGCGCCGGGTGACGATCATCGACTCCGGTTCGACCGACTTCCTGCCCGGCTCGCTGCCCGAGCGCGCCGACTTCGAGTCGCAGAACCGGCGGATCGTGGCCGAGGGCGGCGAGCCCGCCTCCGGCCGCCCGGTGCTGATGGGTATCACCAAGGCCTCGCTGGCCACCGAGTCCTGGCTCTCCGCGGCCTCCTTCCAGGAGACCACGAAGATCCTGACCGACGCGGCCATCAAGGGCGCCTCCGACAAGCTGATCGGCCTGAAGGAGAACGTGATCATCGGTAAGTTGATCCCCGCGGGCACGGGCATCAACAAGTACCGCAACATCCAGGTCCAGCCGACCGAGGAGGCCCGGGTCGCCGCCTACGCGATCCCGTCCTACGACGACGGCTACTACACCCCGGATGTCTTCGGCACCGGCACCGGCGCAGCCGTCCCCCTGGACGACTACGACTTCGGCCGCGACTACCGCTGATCCCATCCGAACAACGGCGAAGGCCCCCAGCGCAGCGCGCTGGGGGCCTTCGCCCGTCATATAGTCGGGACATGTTCGCATCAGCGCTGCCCCAAGGGCCGGAAGAGCCGGGCATCACGCCCCAGGCGATCCGCGCAGCGTTGTTGCCTGAGGAGTCGGGTGCTTTCGACAGGGACTACCGGCACGCCCTGAAAACCGCCGCCGACACCCTGAGCCTCGACGAGCTGTACGCGACTTTGGCGCACTGGCGCCGCATCGCCCGGATGACTCAGGCGGATCCCGAAGCGCACCGCCGCATGCTGCAACGCGCTGAGCGCACGTTACGGACCGGGGACGAGCCGCCTGGTGCGGTCCCGGCCGACGAAGTGCGGGCCCTGATCCAGGAGCGGCTGGGCCGCTAGGTGTATCGCGTCCTCACGGACGGCGAGGCGATGAACGACATTGCCTCGCTGCCCGCAAAAGCCCTTGCTTGCTACGCCGAAGTCCTTGGCGTGCTTGAACTCGTGCCCTGGAACGGCGAGCCCTGCAACCGGGCGAAGCCGGACGGGCCATACCCGGCGCCAGAGCTTTTCCCAGTGTCCGTGAGCCTGTGGACAACCCAGCATCTCCGCCACCGAACTGTCGGTGCCGCTCACTAGACTGGAAATCGGGGGGCCGAGGGCCGCCCTCATCGGACATCCGGAGGCGTCGGGCTCGACGGTCACCGACCCTCATCGCGAATCCGATCAGCGACCGAGCCCGAGCGGGTAGGGTCCGGTGTGCCGACTTTTGCTGGGGTGGATGGCGCTTCGCTGCACTATGAGGTGGTGGGGGCGGGGCGGCCGGTGGTGGTGTTGCATGGTGGGGCGGGGCTGGATCCCGTGTATATGGGGGATTTGGGTGGGTTGAGTGCTGGGTGCCAGCTCGTTGTCGTTCAGCTGCGGGGTGTTGGGCGGTCTCCGCTGCCCGCCGATCCGCAGGACGGGGCGTACTGGCGGCAGGCGCGGGATCTTGAGCTCCTGCGCGAACACCTTGGCCTGGAGTTGCTGACGATCGTCGCGCACTCGGCTGGGACGAGGCTCGCATTGGCTTACGCCGCACAGTATCCGGTGGGGCCGATGGTGTTGATCACGCCACCGTCGGCCTACGTCGTCGACGTGCCCAGTGATGTGGATACCTTGCTGGACAAACGAAAGGACGAACCCGGGTTTGCGGCCGCAGTGGCTGTGAGGGCGAAAGGGCCGGATGTGAACGCCGGTGACGACGCCTTCAACGAGTGGCACCGGGCGGGCGCGATGGTCGGGTATGCCGCGTGGACCGAGGTGGAGCAGACACATTCGCGGGTCGGGCGGTTCAGCCTGCAGGCGGCGTTGAACTACTTCAGCGTGGACCCGCCCGAGGATTTCCCCGACAGGCTCAGGAAAGTGCAGTCGCCGGTCCTGGTCATCGCAGGGGCCGACGACTGCACAACGGGTGTGAGTCAGGTTGTCGCGTTGTCGAAGTTGTTCCCGCGGGGTGGCATCGCGATGATCGACCGCTGTGGCCACTTCCCCTGGGTGGAGCGACCACAGGAGTTCCGCGAGGCCGTGGACGCATTCCTAGGCGCGGGGTTCCCACCGGAAGTACCGGACGGCGACAGCCCCGAAGACAACTAGCCACAACGCACACCCGGCCGCGCCGAACACCGGGGACCCACCGGTCCAGCCCTTGGTCACCAGTTCACCGGCGCCGACCATCGGCAACAGCGCGCCGAACTGCTGTGTCTGCACCAGGATCAGCCCACCGACCCCGGCCATCATCACTGGGACGGACGTGACCTGTGTGGCCTCGACACTCCGGCTGAACGCGGCGGTCGCGATACCGCCGATCATGCCAACGGCGACCCCGGCCAGCACACCCGCCAGCACGAGAAGCACGTTCCCGGGCATCGGAGCGCCGACCACCAGGCAGAACCCGAAGAACACCACTGTCTGCACCGCCCCGACCAGAGCGATCGGCGCGCCCACACCGATGTAGATGTCGTTGTCGGTGAGTTCGGTGGTGCGCAACCGCTTCAGCACCAGGGCCTGTCGCCGGGCGGTGAACACGGTCGTGCTCACCATGTACACCGACAGCATCATCACGATGATGAACTGGGTGCCCAGCAACGTTCCCCAGCCGTCCGCCGGCAGCCCCTCCTTGCTGAACCAGGTCATCACGCACATCAGCACCGGCACCCCGAACACCGAGAACGCGGTGATCCGCCGCCGCAGCAACAACTTGAGCTCGAACAACGCCAGATGCAGTGTCATCACGCCCCCTTGCTGATCGCGAGGAACACTTCCTCGAGCGAACCCTGCGAAGCGGCCACGTCCGGCAGCCGCACCCCGTACTGGTCGGCCCACCGCAGCAACGCGTACAGGTCCTCCTGCACCTGCCGCGTCTCCACCACCAGCGCCTGGCCATCCACAGTGGACCGACCCTGGAATAATGGCAGTGCGGGCACATCGAACGGCAGCGACGTGGTGATCCGGGATGGGGCCCCGGCGAGCACGTCGGACAGTGGCCCGGCGACCTGGATCCGGCCCTGGTGCATGATCGCCACGTGGTCGGCGAGCGACTGGGCCTCGTCGAGGTAGTGTGTGGTCAGCAGGATCGTGCTGCCCGAGTCGCGCAACGTCCGGACGGTCTGCCAGAGCCGTTGCCGCGACTCGGGATCCAGCCCGGTGGTGGGCTCGTCCAGGATCAGCAGCGGCGGCCGGCCCCACACGGCCAGCGCGAAGTCCAGCCGCCGCTGCTCACCTCCGGACAGCTTGTCCACGGCCACATCCCGCCGGCCATCAAGCTCCACTGTGGACAGCAGGGTGCCGGGATCGTCGGTGCGGCTGCGCAACCCGCCCCACAGGTCCAATGTCTCAGCCACGGTCAGCTCACCGACCAGGCCGGAGCTCTGCAGCATCACCCCGGTCCGGGCGCTCAGCCGCGTCCGGTCGGTGACCGGATCCAGCCCGAACACCCGCACCCGGCCGCCCGCGGGCGCCCGGAACCCCTCGACCACCTCGAGTGTGGTCGTCTTGCCGGCACCGTTCGTGCCGAGCAGCGCGAAAATCTCCCCCTCGCGCACGGTGAAGTCGATCCCGTCCACCGCGGCGAACGAGCCGTACCGGTATCGCAGACCGGACACCTCGATCACGTTCATGTCAGGAACCCTGCCGGAGCGACCCGGTCGTGGGGCAGTCCCCGGTGTCATGAGCCGGCATTACACCTGTCATGTGGTGTTACGGTCGGTGTCGTGTCCGAGACGAACGCGCTGGAGCCGCTGCGGCGGTCCACGAGGCACACGCTCGTGTTCACCGTGCTCACGTTCGGCGCGCTGCCAACCCTCGCGCTGACCTCGCACTACCCCGGGCCGGTGCACACCACCCTGCTGCTCGGCGGAGTCGCCGTCTTCCTGATCGCGCACGGGTTCCGGCTGTCAAGGGCGGTGCGCGGCCCATGGGTGCCGTTCCCGCTGTGGCAGTCGTGGGCGTTGCTGGCGTACGTGATGGCGCTGAGTCTCTACGCGTTCTGGCTCGACGTGCAGACCGGGATCATGTGTGTGCTGCTGGCCGGGCTGGCCGCGACGGAGTTCGCCATCGGTCGCGCCCGGCGGTCCGCGTGGCTGCACATAGGTATCGCGGCGGCGATCGAAGGTGTGGTGGCGGGGATCGCGGTTGCCCTGTTCGCACCCGATGGTTCCCCGCTGGTGATGGGCCTGTCGGTCGCCGGGGTCATGGTGTTCTCCTCGTACTGCATCTCGATCGCGTTCCGGCAGTGGGAGCGGACCCTGTTGCTGGACAAGGCCCGCCAGCAAGCCGCCGAGCTGGCGACCACCAAGGAACGGCTGCGGCTGGCCGAAGACTTGCACGACATCCTTGGCCACGCACTGGAAGTGGTGTCGTTGAAGAGCGAGCTCGCGGTCCGCCTCGGCCCCGTCGACCAGGAACGATCCCTGGCGGAGATGGTCGAAGTGCAACACCTGGCGCGCACAGCCCTGCAGGATGTCCGCGCGCTGGTCCAGGGAAACCGCCCGACAGACCTCGGGAACGAGCTGATCGGCGCACGGAAGCTGTTGACCTCAGCGGGAATCGAGTGCGCGTTCGACGCGAACGCCGAGCTGGTCAGCCAACGCGAGCTGCTCGGCCGGGTGCTGCGCGAGGCGGTGACGAACCTGTTGCGCCACGCCAACGCCCGCAAGTGCGGAGTGTCCCTTGTGGTCACCAACGACGAGGCCACCCTCCGGGTCTGGAACGACGGGGCCGTGGAAGCGGCCGCGGGCAACGGTTCCGGCCTCACCGGCCTGGCCCGCCGGGTCGGCGAGGCAGGCGGCACCTTCACCGCCGGACCGGTCGCGCCGGAGGCCTTCGAGGTGATCGCGACGGTGCCGGCATGATCCGCATCGTGCTCGCCGACGACGAGCAACTGACCCGCCAGGCAGTGGAGACCCTGCTGAACCTCGAACCGGACCTCGAAGTGGTCGCGGGTGTCGACGACGGAGCGAAAGCCCTCCTCGCGGTGGCCGAGCACAAACCCGACATCATCGTGCTCGACCTCGAAATGCCCACAATGGATGGATTGAAGACCCTGGAACTGCTGGGCGACCAGACAGTGCGCGGAGTGATGCTGACCCGCCACGCCCGCCCAGGAGTCCTCCGTCAGGCGTTGTCATTGGGCGCCAAAGGTTTCCTCGCCAAAACAGCGCCGGCCTCACTGCTCGCCGACGTGATCCGCCGCGTCCACGCCGGAATGCGTTACGTGGACCCGGAGTTCGCCGCCTCCGCACTGGCCGAGATCGACTGCCCCCTCACGGACCGCGAGCTGGAAATCCTCCGCATGACCCAGGACGACCGCACCGCCACCGACATCGCCCGCGCCCTGCATCTGTCCGCCGGCACCGTCCGCAACTACATCTCCGCCGCCATGACCAAACTCAACGCCCGCAACCGAAACCACGCCGCCACCATCGCCCGCGACCACGGCTGGATCTGATTTCCTAGCTGCTGAACGGAAAGCTCTCCAGAAAGGACTCCGAGCGGTCTGGCTCACCGGCGAACTCGTCGTACGCGCAGTTGGCCAGCGTGCCGATCTCCTTGCTCAGCTCCAACTGGCCGATGAGATCCGCCGACAAGGTCGAGTACTCACAGGACAGGCCCACGAGCGAGCCGGTGAGAAAGCCGGTCATGGCACTGTCGCCGGAGATGGTGATGGCCTTGCCAACGGTGGAATGGAACTGGTTGCCGGTCTCCGCTGCGCGGATGGCGATGGCCAGGGTACCCATCGCGGTGGTGCTGTCGCCGAGTTCCGCCAGGACTTCGGGGGTGACCGGCCGATGGTCGCCCTGCACGGCCTCGACGGCGTTGGTCAGCGCGGCAAGCACTTCCTCGTGGTGGTCCCACTTCACCAGCACCGAGCAGGCCGCGTCCACCGCACGTACCCGATGGTTGCTGGACAGCAGGTAGTGCACCATCACGGCGTAAGCACCGGCGGACAGGTACGCGTTGGGGTGTCCGTGGGTGAGTGCGGCGATCCTCGCGCCCAGGCCGAACACCTCGTAGATGTCGTCGCTCCACAACGCGGCGACCCCGGCGGTGTTCAGCGCCGCGTTCCCCTGGGACGAGTTGACCGGCTGGTCGAACGTGCCCTGGACGTCCTCCAGGACAAGGCCGCGCAGTGCCTCCAGCATGGTGCGGTCGGCCCAGCGGCGGACATACAACTCGTTGTGCGCCGGGAACCAGCCGTTCTGCTCACCCAGCAACCACCGCCGCAGCGCGTGGATCACCTCGTACCGGGCGTCCGTCCGATAGCCGAACCACGTCGTGCGGATGTGCGCGCGGATCATCGCGTCGACACCCAGCAGGGTCTGCTGCACCGGGGTGATCAGCGCGCCCGGACGGCCGAGCACGTTCGTGAACTCCGAAGGGCCGAACTCGCCGTACTTGCGCAGGATGGCCGCCGGCTCGTCGAACCGGACCGCCGCGCCGAGCGCGCCACCCAGCGCTCCGCCGTACAGCCAGCCCCAGATCCGGTCCCGCTCTCTGATGGGCACGTCACTGGCCTTCCGGGCCCGCGGTGGCGTCCGACAGCACCACGATCTGCCCGGCGGGCAGGTACGCGGACATCCTGCGCGGCAACAGGTACGCCTGCGCGCCGTCCGGCTGCTGTTCGGTCGGCGGAAGCACGCAGGAGACCAGGTTCCACTTGCCGTTCAGCCGGATTCGCCGCGGCTCCGGTGAGATGTCGCCCTGCGGCGGGAGGATCTGGTCGAACCGGGTGCCGACGGCGTAGATGTACGCGGTCTCGTCGGTGCCGAACACCTCGGCCTCGAGGTCCTCCACGTTGATGTAGTGCAGCTCGGTGAAGTAGCTCAGGTGCGGGTCGGGCGGTGTCGGCTGGGCCAGCACCTCCCACGCCTCCATGATCTCGCCGGGATCGCGCTGCAGGTCCGGGTAGTTCTGGTACAGCTGGCCGATCAGGTACACCGACGCCATCGACGCCGTGTCGAAGACGGTCTCGAACTCGCGGCGGTCGTCCTGCGCCCAGTACCAGAACGCCGCGTACCGGTCGCCCTCGCGGACCATGCACCAGGCCTGGTCGCGAACCTCGCCGACGGCGTAGCGGCGGCGGCTGATCTGGTAGCGGATGGCGAAGTCGGCCACCACGAACAGGGCGCGGTCCAGGTCGTCCTTGATCTGCGCGTCGTTCTCCGGCCGGTCCCACGCCACCGAGGTGGCGCGGTCCATCGCGATGCGGGGCACCGACCGCGGCAGTTCGTAGTTGCGGGACCGGATGTGGTCGACGAAGTCCGGTGGCGGGGGCACGCTGTGCTCACGCAGGTAGTACGCGGCCGCGGCCGACCAGACCCACTCGCCGTCGGTGAGGAACGCCATCGGAACGGTCTGCTTGCGGTCCGGGTCCAGCAGGTCCGTCACGAAGCCACGCGAGGCCATCGCGACGAACCCGTTGTCCATATAGGACAGCAGGGCGGCCTGCTCGGCCTCGGCGATGGCCGGCCGGTACTGGTAGGGACGGCCGTGCGCGTCCAGTCCGTCGAACAGCCGGGTCTCCAGGGAGTACGGCTTGGCCGGTGCCGGGACCGGCGGCGCGTACGGCGGCGTGACACCGAGCAGGTCCTCGTACCCGGTCAGCGCCCGCTCCCGCAGCCAGTCCGGAATCGCGCTCGCTTTCCTTGGCAGGTAACGGAGATCCTCGAAGTAGTCGGCCGCCGACAGGGCGGGGTGCTCGTCGTGGCCGTACTCGATCGTCGCCGGGGCACCGCTGTCCACGGCGTACTTCGCGGTGAACCAGGAGCCGTGGCCGGGCCGGTGGGCCAGCACCCGCAGCCGGTGGAACCACTGGCCGACGATCGCCGGTGGCGACCAGTGCGACTCGGTGCCGTCCGTCAGGGTCACCTTCGCCGTCAGCACCATCTCCCGGCCCGCAGCGGCGCAGTCGATCTCGACTCGGCGCCATCCCGCGGGCGCGCCGCCGGCCACGGCCACCGTCAGATCCGTGACGAGCCGGTCCGTGTTCGGCACGGGCGGTTGCTCACGGACGTTCACCGCGAGCGGGAACCGGGGCGGGCAGTGCGTGATCTCCGCGAGGGTCCGGCGCTGGACGATCGGTTCGCTGGACAGCACGCCCCGCATCGGGTCGGGGTGCTCGATGCCCAGGACGGTGAAAAGGAAGATCGACTCGTGCAGGCCCAGCCCGGCCCGTAGCACGAACGTGCCGTCGTCGAGCTGCTCGAACTCGCTCGACGGCGTCGACCCCGCCGGAGCGACCAGGTCGATGGCGCCCTCGGACTCGGTGTTCCGGTACGCGTACAACTGGCCGCGGTGCATGACCAGGCGCGCGGTGCTGGTCCGGACCTCGTCGCCGGTAGGTTCCCCCGCGGTCCCCATCAGACTTCGCTTCCTCCGCTAAGGCCCAGTACTGGGCGGTGTCCATCGAGAATGGCCGTCATCGCAGGAACTCCTCCGCTTCCCGGCGAAGCCCTTCCGGGGCCGCCGCCCACGTCGGCGAGGCGGTGAACCTGCTCAGTGCGGTCCGCTTGTCCTCATCCGGGTCCGACGCCGACAGGCCGAGCACCGGCCACAGCTCCGGGAGGGTCTGCGCGGGCAGGTCCCAGCCCGTGGTGCGCAGCCAGTTCTCGTTGCGCCACTCGGTCTCGTAGCTGGGCCGCTTCTCGGCCGGCAGCAGCCGCCGCTCGGTGACGTAGAACCCCACCGAGGTGGCGGCGGCCTCCAGTTCGCCGGCCAGCCGGTCGATCTCCTCGTCCGGCATCGCGGCACCCGCGGGCGCGTCCAGGCTGAAGTACCACTTGTCGTCCGTGACCCGCCACAGGCTCAGCGACGCCGAGTTGATGTTCGCCGCCGGGCTGCCGTTGTCCGGGTAGTCGCGTGAGCCGAACTCCGCGTCCTCCCGGTCGGTCAGTCGCCCCGCCC
>CBIMJO010000160.1:0-11033 GCA_966244135.1 uncultured Actinocrispum sp.
CGCAGCCAGCGTACGGTCAGGGCACATCGAAGGCGGCGGGGCCGACGACCACGGGCGAACCAGGCGGGTGCGCGCCCGCCCGCTCGTTGACCTGCCGGGGCATGGCTTTCCCACCGGAAGCGGGCAGCCAGCACCTCATCCCGGTTCCAGCTGTTACCCCGAACGCAAGTTGAACGGACATCGGGGTCCATCATTCCGTACTCGCGCCACCGGTTTTCGGCCGGTGGACCGGAATGTCCGCTGCGGTGTGGAGATCGTCGATGACGGTCACGGTTGGCGGGACAAGCGCGCGACGCGGTCCGGGCGGATGCGGTTCCTGAGATGCGGCAGCAGAGGGTTTGGCGCCGGCCGGGGTGTCGCTGGCGGCTTTCGCCATCTGGCGGGCCTCTTCGGCGTTGGCGGTGAACGGTTTTCGCACAGCACTTGCTTCCGGTCTGGATCGCCGCGATCGTCCAGCGGCTGCGGCCACTCGGTGCCACCTTGGCCCGGCTCATTTTTGCCGGCCAGGGACCCGTTCGTGCACTGGGAAGCCAGGCGCACCGCGCAGCCGGCGGCCGGTGACGAGCCCCGCGACCCGCTGATCGGCGAACTTTCCTAGCGCAGCAAGGAGTTCGTCCGCATCTGGGTCACTTACCCCGGCACGGAGTCCGGCGAACATTCGTCGACCGGGCGGCCAGGGCGGGGTCGATGAGTCCGAGCCAGGCATCCTGGCCGTCGGCCAGCGGAAACGGCAACGGCAGCGGGTGGAAGCGGCAGGCGAACGCCAGCCCGGCGTCGCCGCCGGTCCCGGCGACCCGGTGGATCCAGTGATCGGCGATGCGGACAGACGCCAGTAGGTGGAAGTAGGTTGTGCGGCGGGGTTGCCCGGTGTCTGGGTGGGGTTTGTCCTCGGTGGTCAGGGCGCGGACGAGCGTGAGGCCGGTCAACCCGGTCTCCTCCAGGACTTCCCGGAGTACTGCGGCCGGGAGATCCTCGTTGGCGTGCACGCCTCCGGCGGGAACCTGCCAGCCGGCTTGGGGGATGCCGACGTGCTCGAAGATCAGCAGTTCGGGCCGTGGCCGTGGGCGGATGACGTAGGCCGCGACGCGGAGTCTAGGTTGGGGATCATGCGCGTTCTGTTCGCCGGAAGTGGGATCCATGGGCATTTGCTCCCGATGATGCCGTTGGCGCGGTCGTTCGCGTCGAATGGCCATGATGTCGGGGTGCTGACCAGTGCGCAGATCGGGGACCTGGTCACGCCGGAGGGGTTCGACCTGCTCGCCACCACGGCCACGAGCGCGGACTTCATCGCGGACACCCTGAGAGCGACCGGCGTCGACATGCGACGGAAGCCGGAGAACCACGGCGCCGCCTACGTCTTCGCGGGCAGCGCGGTCGACCTGACCGTCGACGAGGCCATGGCGCAGACCCGTGACTGGCGGCCGGACCTCATCGTCTACGAGATCTCCAACTACGTCGGCCCGCTCGTGGCGGCCGCGTTGGGGGTACCTGCGGCGATGTTCGCCTACGGACCGCGCAGGCCGGACGAGTACACCGCCGCGATGAGGGAGGTCGTGGCCAAACGGTATGCCGACCGCGGCCTCACGCCGGTGTCGCCGATCCGGTACGTGGACACGTGCCCGCCGTTGGTGAACTACGCGGACTGGCAACCGCCCGCCGAACGGCAGTTGCTGCGGCCGGAGGCCTACCGGCAGCCGTGGCGGACGGATCGGCTCGCACTGCCGGAAAAGGGCGCCCGCCGCAGGGTTCTGGTCTCCTTCGGCACCGTATTCGCCGACCCGTCGCGGTTGTCGCCGCTGCTGCGGGCGTTGACCGACCAGAACCTCGACGTGGTGGTCACCCTCGGACTGACCACCCAGGACACCGAGTTCGACGTCGACCACACCCGCGTGCACTTCACGCCGTTCACCCCGCTCGACGAGCTGCTGTCCGATGTGGACGTTGTCGTGACACACGGTGGCGCGGGCACCACGCTCGGCGCGTTGGCACACGGGATTCCGCTTGTTGTTCTCCCACAAGGAGCGGACCAGCCCCGGCAGGCGGACCGGGTGACGAACGCCCAGGCAGGCATCAAGCTGCACGGCGCCGACGCCACCCCCGCCGCGGTCGCCGCGGCGACAACCCGATGCCTGACCGATCCGCAGATCCAAGCGGGCAAAGCACGCGTGCACAAGGAGATCCAGGCCATGCCGTCGGCGGACGAGGTCGTCCGGGTCCTGAGCGGAGCCTAGATCATGTCGACCTACATGGGGCTGGCCTGGATCGACCTCGTGCCGGGCGCGGATCCCGGCAAAGCACTGGCCGGATCGTCGCTGCAGGCCGATGCGTCCCTCGACCTTGGCGATGGCCGACATCGGGTCGTGTTGATGTTCGGCAACGACTACTACCGGCTCCCCGATCTCGTGCTGCGGCTGGCCGAGGGGAGTGGCCTTGTCTCGCATGTCTTTCTGGCGTTGGACCACGACGAGTACGGGGCGGAACATGTGGTCCTCGATGTCCACGACGGCATCGTGCGGCGCGCCTACCACTACCTGGCCTATCCCCGGAACGAAGACGGTTCGTACTACACCGATGCCGAGCCATGTTTGCTCAACGTGCCGGGACTAGCGGAACCATCAGCGGCCGACCCCGGTGTTCTCGTGGACGGGCCGGTGGCGCGCCGCACGGTCGCCGACAAGTACGGCGTGCCGATCGCGGCCGTTGATCGCGCGGCGACCGCGGATGCGTTGGCGTATCAGGAGAGCGGCGTGGTCGGCGGACCGTGCGACGCCTGGCTCAAAGCGCTGGGGCTCGCCTGGCCCGTCTAGTTCACAAGGTGCTCGACCGTGACACCGTGCTGCTCGGCCAGCCGCTGGGCGATCAACGAACGGTGGCAGGCCTCAGCATCGCTCTCGACACACAGCAGCGCCGCCGTCCCCCTTTCCGGCAGGGCCGAGACGATCGGTGTGAGGTCGGCGCGGTCGAGGATCTCGGTGGTGTAGCGGGAGATGTACTCGGCGGCAAGCTCGCGTCGCGTGCGCTTGCCGACCCCTTGGCGGTCATCCTCGGCGTACTGGAGCCGGCGTAACTCGGTGGTCGGGGCCAGTTCCGGGCGATGCTCGTAGGCGATCCGCGCCTCGGCGAGGGCGGCCTGCAGCCGACGTGAGTTCGCCCACGCGTACTCGGGTCCGCGGACACCACGGCGCTGGCGCACGTCGAGCAACAGCCGGACATCCGCCTGCCGTAGCCGTTGCAGGAAGGACCCGGCGTCGAAGCCGTAGACGCCGATCGTCACCATCACGCGACGGCCGTGCCCTCCAACTCGACCATCAGGGTGGGGATCGCCAGCCGGGTCACGCCGAGCATGGTGGTGGCAGACGCCACCCCGGCGGCGCCCAACCGCGACGCCAGCAAGCCGTAGTGCTGGAACAACAGGTCCACGTCGGTGGTGAAGACGTTGAGCCGGACCAGGTTCGCCAGGGACATGCCTGCTTCGCGGAGAACTGCCTCGAGGTTGTCGAGGCTCAGCGTCAGTTGCGCCGCCATGTCACCGGGATGCTGAGGCTCGCCGTCGCCGCTCATCGCGGTCTGCCCAGCGCAGTACAAGGTCCGGGTGTGCCCGGAGACGACCTCACCCTGGTTGTACCCCAACGCCACCGACCACATCCATGGGTTGACCGCGGTTCGCTGCACAGCCACTTCAGCTCCATCCGGTTCATCGACAGTGCTGAGAGCCTGCTCCTCGAATCACGACATCCTGTGTCGTGTATCTCCGTAGGGTTCTCGTATGCGCGCCGACCGGTTGGTCTCCCTGGTGCTGCTGCTGCGCCAGCGTGGCCGGCTGTCGGCTACCACGCTGGCCCGCGAGCTGGAGGTGTCCACCCGCACCGTGCTGCGCGACATCGAGGCGCTGTCCGCGGCCGGTGTCCCGGTCTATGCCGAACGCGGCCGGCAGGGTGGGTTCGCGTTGTTGCCGGGTTTCCAGACCGAGCTGACCGGACTGAACCACGACGAGGCCCTCGCCCTGCTGATCGCCGGATCCCGGCGCGGCGCCCAGGCGTTCGGCCTCGGCTCGGCGCTCGCGTCGGCCATGCTCAAGGTGGTCGACGCCCTGCCCGAGAGCCATCGGGCCGCCGCGGCGGGTGTGGCCGAGCGGCTGCTCATCGACCCGGAGACCGACCTCCTGTCCCGCCGCGTAGCCGCCGAGGACGTACCCGACACCCTCGTGGCCGAGGTCCGGCGTGCGGTGTTCGCCGGCCACAAGCTGCGCATCCACTACGCGGCCACCGGCCAGCAGCCACAGTGGCGCACGGTCGACCCGATCGGCCTGGTCACCGTGCGCGACCGGGGCTACCTGCTGGCCACGAGATCCGGCGAGGACCGCACCTACCGGCTGTCCCGCGTCCTGGCCGCCAAGGAACTCGACGAACCCGCCCAGCGCCCCGACCGGATCGACCTCGACCGGGCCTGGCAGGAACGCAGCACCCGGTTCCGCACCGGCGGCGACCAGGTCACCGTGAAGCTACGGGTGAATCCCGCCCGGCGTGAGGACCTGCTGGACACCGCCCTGGCCGTCCTCGCCGAAGAAACCGACCCGGACGGCCGGCTCCGGCTGACCGTGACCTTCCAGGATCCAAGACACGCCGAGTGGGCCCTCTGGCAGCTCGGCACGAACGCCGAAGCCCTTGCCCCGCAATGGTTACGCACCTCCCTGCGCGACCGCGCCGCGGCCATCGCGACCCGCTACCGAGACTGAGCTACTTCGGGGGCGAGGTGGGCGCGGGCGGACTGGAGGATCTCGTCGGACAGGGGAGTTCCGGCGGTGGCGCGGGCCAGGGAGAGAGCGCCGACGAGGGTGCAGACGATCGCGATCCGCTCGGACCGGGTGCCCTCGCCGCGGGTGAAGCCGGTCAGCAGGTCGATGAACCCGGACAGGCCGTCGGCATAGGCGGTGCGGACCTGGCTGTCGAGGGGTTCGTGGCTGGCCTCGGCGGCCAGGGCGGTGGCCGCGCAGCCGTCCGCGGGGGCATCGCGGTTGTCGGTGGACAGGTAGGTCGCCAGCAGGTCCTGGAGGGCCTCGTCGGGGCGTCCGGGGTGGCGGTCGGAGACTTCCTCGACGATGGCGTTGGTCAGGGTGAACGCCCTGGTCGTCGCCTCGGCCGCGAGGGCCTGTTTGGACTCGAACTGCTTGTAGAACCCGCCGGAGGTCAGGCCGACCGCGGCCATTACGTCGGATAGCCCGACGGCCTGCACCCCACGTTCACGGAACAGCCGTGAGGCCGCTTCCACCACTTCCTCGCGGTGTTGAGCGGCCGCCGCCTTGGACACTCGTCCCATCGCCCTGCCTCCCTGCTGCAGGACCAGTATAGAAGCGACCCAACATCTATGTCAGCCGGCCAGGCTCGCCTTGATGGTGCGGGTGAAGTCGTCCGCGAGGACCTCCGGCAGGCCCTCGGCGAGACCGTCGAGCGCGATCTTGGCGATCAGCGCCGGATCGGTCTTGTTCTCGGGTGCGACGTAGTCGGCCATCTCGGTGTCCATGTACCCCACGTGCAGGGCGGTGACCTGGATGTTCTTGTCCGCGAGCTCGGCGCGGGTCACGTTGGTCAACGCCCACTCGGCGGCCTTCGCGGCGGAGTAGGCGCCGTAGTTGAGCGGGTGCACCCACGACAGCACGGACAGCACGTTCAGGATCCCGCCGCCCCCGTTGGCGGCCAGGACCGGTGCGAACGCGCGGATCGTGCCCAGCGCGCCGAAGAAGTGCGTCTCCATCTCCAGCCGGATCGTGTCGAGATCGCCGTCGGTCAGGTTGGTGTGCGTCGAGATACCGGCGTTGTTGATCAGCAGGGTGGCGTCCTGGGCGATCGTGGCCGCCTGCTTGATCGACTCCGGCTTGGTGACGTCGAGGTACAGCGGCTGCACGCCGGGCAGGTCGATGCTCTCCGGCCTGCGTGCCGCGGCGTAGACCTTGGCGGCACCGCGCTCGAGCAGCTGCGCGGCCAGGATGCGGCCCAGGCCGCGGTTGGCGCCGGTGACCACGGCGACCGCGTTGGTGAGGTCCATGGGGTTCTCCGTTCAGGGTGAGAGGGTGGGACCCAAAATAGAATACAGACATAATCTAATGGCGCAAGCAAGCCGGTCGGCGGGGCCGCCGCCGGGCTAGGGTGGTGATCATGATCCGGGCCCGGTGGACCGACTGATGCACGACCTCGTCACGCACATCCGCAGCGGCCAGGTCCGCGGCCAGGAAGTCGACCAGGTCGGGCGCTTCCTTGGCATTCCCTACGCGGCGGCACCGTTCGGGGAACTCCGGTTCGAGCGTCCTCGGCCGGCTGCCGCGTGGACGGGGATCCGGGACGCGCTGCAGTTCGGGCCCACCGCGCCCGCCGTGCCGCTGCCCGGTCTGTTCATGCCCGAAGTCGCCATCGACGGCCTGGACTGCCTGAACCTCAACGTCTGGACCCCGGACTTCACCGGCGACGCCATGCCGGTCATGGTGTGGATCCACGGCGGTGCCAATGTGTCGGGCTCGTCCGCGCAGCCGATCTTCGACGGAACCTCGTTGGCCCGTCAGGGAGTCGTGGTCGTGTCGGTCAACTTCCGGCTGGGCGCCGAAGGGTTCGCGCTGCTGCCGGGCACGGTCGCCAACCGGACGCTGCTGGACCAGGCGGCCGCCCTGGAATGGGTGCGGGACAACATCTCCGCGTTCGGCGGCGATCCCGGCAACGTCACCGTGTTCGGCACGTCCGCCGGAGCCATCGCGATCCTGGCGCTGATGTCCATGCACACCACCCTGTTCCGGCGGGCGATCGTGCAGAGCGCGACCCCCGGCGCGGCGATCACGGCCGCCGACGCCGCGATCGTCACGGCCGAACTCGCCCGCCGGGCCGGCGTCGCGCCGACCCGCGCCGGGTTCTCGTCGATCGAACCGAACGTCCTGGCCGGACATGCCACGCAGGCTTTCCTTGACCTCAGCACGGATCAGGACCCTGCCCGCTGGGGTGAGACGGCGGTCTCGTCCTCGATGCCGTTGCTCCCGGTCATCGACGGCGATGTCCTGAGTGGACACCCGGGTCACCTGGCCGTCGGCGCCGAGGTCGATCTCATGATCGGGTCCAATTCGGACGAACTGCTGTCGATGGCCGGACCGCACGCGACCACCCTCACCGAAACGCTGTTCCGCGAACCATTGCTACGCATCGCCCGCCAGCGCACTCGGCCGACGTTCGTCTACCAGTTCGACTGGCCGTCACCGCTTCCGGGCGTCGGCGCGGCCCACGGCCTGGAACTCGGCTTCGTCTTCGGCAACCTCGGCATCTCGGCCCTCGAAGGCCGGCGTCCACCCAAGGCCCTCGTCAAGCGCATGCAGTCCGCCTGGGTGGCCTTCGCCAGCACCGGCACCCCAGGCTGGCCCGCCCACACTGCCGAAAACGACCACATCCACTTCTTCACCGACCCCAGGGCTTGATCGTCTCCGCGCGGCCTGCCATTGTGTTTGGCGCGCGGATATCTGGGGAGTGGATCATGCGGTCGATAGCGGTGCTCGTGGTGGCCATGCTGGCGAGTCTCGTTCCACCTGCCGCCGCCACGGCCGCCGGTCCCGCACTGGACTGGCAGGAATGCGGCGACCAGGGGGCGGAGTGCTCGGCGTTGCCGGTGCCCCTGGACTGGTCGCGGCCGTCCGGTGATCGGATCACCGTCGCGGCGACCCGGATCAAGGCGACCAACCCGGCGCGGCGGATCGGGGTGCTGTTCTTCAATCCCGGCGGTCCGGGTGCCGCACCGCGCGCCTTCCTCCGCGATTTCCCGGACTTCGCCTTTCCAGCGGGCCTGCGCGAGCGGTTCGACATCGTCGCGCTGGATCCCCGGGGTGTGGGTGACAGCAAGCCCTCGATCGCCTGTGAAAAGCCGACTGCGGACGCGAAAGGCACGCAATACCCGCGCACACGCCAGGAGTTCGACCAACTGGCCGCGTACAACCGCTCGGTCGCCGAAGGGTGCCGCCGTGCCACCGGCCCGTTGATCGACCACGTCGACACCGTAAGCGTCGCAAGGGACTTCGACGCGATTCGCACTGCACTCGGTGAACGGCAAGTGAGTTGGCTCGGCCTGTCCTACGGCACGCTGCTCGGCGCGACCTACGCGCACCTGTTCCCGCAGCGGGTGCGGGCGGCTGTGCTGGATGGACCCCTGGACCACACCATGGGATCTCGGCGGCTGGCCGTGGATGAGGCGATCACTGAGGAAGCGGTGTTCGGCAAGTTCGCGGAATGGTGCGCGTCCGATGAGACCTGTGCGTTGCACGGCCGCGATGTGACGGCCGAGTACCAGGAACTGCTTGCCCGGACGCCACTTCCGGCGGAGGGGTTCCCGGACGGCGCTAGCGCGGCGCAGATCGGGTTCGGCACCTACGGGAAGCTGACCATGCGAAGCGAATGGCCCGGGCTGGCGAAGGACATCGCCGATGCCGCCACCAACGCGGCGGCGGTCGCGGCGGTCCCGCCGTCCGACGCGGCCTACCGCGTGATCGCCTGCCACGACCTGCCCACCGGCACCATCAGTTTCCCGGAGTTCGCCGGTCGCGTCGCCGAGGTGCGCCGGATCGCCCCGACAACCCAGGGCTACGTCGAGGGCTGGGACATCCAGGCGGGGTGCCTGGGATGGTCCATCAAGCCCGCCAACCCGTGGGGGAGCGTCCCCGTGCGCGGCGTCCCCCGTGTGCTGGTGGTCGCAGGCACTCTCGACCCATCGACTCCGCATGCGTGGGGAGTGCGGATGGCGTTGCAGATCCGCGGTTCGCAGCTGCTGACCTGGAACGGCGCCGGCCACACCGCCTACCTCAACGACCCGGCGACCGTGCAGCGCGCCGTCGATTACCTGATCGGCTAGTCCACTGTGTCGATCGCGTGTGGTGGGTCGCCGTAGCCTGTCGTGAGGTTCGGTGATCGCGGGGACGAGGGTCGATGAGCGGGTGGCAGGCGCTGCTGACGGACACCCGCCAGTGGTTTCGGCGGATGCGGCACCTCGAGGACGATCGCTTCTACTCGGGTGGCTTCGCCGCCAACCTGATGGGCTTGTCGTACGACACGATCGCGCAGATCTTCGCGATGATGGGCATCGGCGCCGATGTGATCGGTGCGCTGCGTGGCCGGTGGGACGACCCGTGGTTCCTGCCGCTGGGCCCCGCTCTCCTGGCGCTGCTGATCTGGCGGATCCACCGCGGCGGGTTCCGGCTGCACCTGACCAGGATCGGCAGACTCCAGGTCGACACCACCTCGGCACTCTATTTCATCGCCGACGCGGTGTGGCTCGCCTTCGCCGTGACCTGGCTGGTGCACTCGATGACCGCGGCGCCTGGCGCCGAGTTCGGCCCGGACGCGGACTTCTACATCGGCATCCCGCTCACCATCCTGCTCACCACCGCTCTGCTGACCACATTGCGGGTCCGGACCTTGCTGCGCGATCGGTGACCGGCCAAACTCTGGAACCGCCTGTCGCAGCGTCCTATTTGGACGGCAACGTGATGTGTGAGGGCCGGGTCGCGTCGTGATGGATGGTGTGGGTGGTGGGTTTGGTTGCTGTGGCTGTTGATTGGGGTTCGCCGGTGCCGAGGTTGCGGGCGAACCGGGGGAACGCGCCGCCGGAGATCTGCAGCCGGATGCGGTGGCCGGGGTCGAACCGGTGCGCGGTGGGGTCGAGGGTGATCCGCACGGCCCGGACCTCACCCGGAACGGTGTCGTCGCAGCGAATGATCCGGTCGGTGACGTTGACCGAGCGGCCTGCCGGGTCCACATCGCAGATCCGGGCGAACAGGTCGGCGTAGGCGTTGTCGGAAGCCACATGCAGCTCCACCACGGGGGCGCCATGGATTTCGACCGCGCTGGTCAGCGGTTCCGTTGTGAAGACAAGGACATCCGCACGCGCTTCCAGCTTCCGGTTGTCCTTGGCCCCACCGCTGATCGCCATCACCCGGCCACCAACGGACGGCGTCGGGTCCATGGGGTCATAGCGGAACTTCGTGCATCCCGATCCATAATCGGCCAGCCGCCCCTGCTCGCTCAGGTACCAGGTCCGCGGCTCGGTGGACGAGGGCGGCCAGGCCTGATGGTCCTCCCATCGCTTGACGCCGCCGACGAACACGCGCACCGGTGCCTCACGCCGCATCGGTTCACGGCCCGCAGTGTGCGCGTCCAGCCAGGAAATGGCCTGCGGCATGGCGACTTTGTAGTCGACGGTGAGATGGGTCCACGGGCCGACGGTCATCGCGACCTCGACGTCTCGCGAGCACAGGGTGTCGTACTGCTCCAATGTCTGCGGGAGGAAGAAATCGTGCCATCCGCCGATCAGCAACGTGGGAACCGTGGTCTTCTGCAGAGCGTCGGTGACACGGAAATCGTCCCAGTACGGATCGGTCACGTCCGGGTGGTCGATCCAGTCGTCGTACCAATGCGCCTCGTCGACCGCACCCCGCAACGGCAGGCGCGCCAACGTCCCGGCCAGCAGGCGTTCGGACCGCAGCATCCTGACCAACCCGGCTATCGTGCCCACTTTCTCCTGGCGGGTAACAAGATCCGACCAGGAGAGCATGTTGTACAGGTCCATCGGCCCCTGCTGGTACCCGGCGCGGCTGAGGTCGTGCACCCCGATCATGACGACCATCGCGGTCAGTTCGGGCGGCGGATCCACGGCCAGCGCCCATTGGGTGTAGCCGAGATAGCTGCCACCCGCCGTCGCCAGCCTGCCGTCGAACCAGTCCTGGTTGCGCAGCCAGGCAACGGTGTCCTGTCCGTCGTCGGGTTCACTGACGCCGGGAAGGAACGAACCGCCAGACCCGAAGGTCCCTCGCGTGCTTTGGAACAGCACATGATAACCGCGCTCGGCGTAGAGCAGAGCATTCAGTATGTTGTACGGAAACCCTCTGCCGTAAGGACAACGCACCAGGATGGTGGGCACACGCTCGGTGGTGACCGGGATGTAGTGGTCCGCGAGCAGGGTCACGCCGTCGGGCAACGGCATGGCGGATCCGCTCGACGTGAAGACCGCGACGGACGATT
>CBIMJO010000161.1:0-11018 GCA_966244135.1 uncultured Actinocrispum sp.
GGCATCGGCGCGCTCCCAAAGCGGAAGCTCCGCCGGAAACTCGCGCACCGCCGCCAGCATCACGTCGAGCGCGCTGCCGTGAGCACCGAGCTTGAGCTCGTTCACGTCGGCCAAGCGCCCGTACAGCGCCAAGCGCTCTGCCGGATCTTTCACTTGCTCGATCAAGACCGCGAGCGCCGAAGCCTCACGGCGAGCCTCGCCACCGCTGGCGTAACGCTGGGCCAGCACACCTGTGACGGCGAACCCGACCCGTGGCGGGTCGCCGAGCCGGTTGATGTCGGCCGCGCCCTCACCGGACAGCAGCCGCGCCGCGTTCTGCAGCTCCTCGACGGTCATGCCCACGCCGGCGTCGTCGATCATGATCGCCATGCCGTTGTGCGCCTGCTGGAAGTTGACCTCGACCGTGGTGTTCGGCTGCGAGTGCCGCGTGCCGTTGTCCAGCAACTCGGCCACCGCCAGCACGACCGGCTCCACCACACGGCTGACCACCGCGATGTCCGACTCGGCGGGGACGTTGACCCGCAGGTAGTCCCGGATCCGCGAGGTCGCGCCCCGCACTACGTCGGTCAGCGACGACGCCGACCGTTGCTGACCGGGCCACGACCCGCACAGCACCGCAGTGGCCTGCGCCCGGCGGCCCAGCTGAGAGTTCATGTGGTCGATCCGCAGCAGGTCCTCGAGCACATCGGGATCGTCGTGCCGGTCCTGCATCGCCGAGATCGCCACCTGCTGCTCGTTGGCCAGGCTCTGCACCGCACGCATCATCGCGCGCAGCGTGGCCTTCGCCGACTGCTCACCCCGTGCCGTCGCACCCGCAACAGCCTCGGTGAACAACTCCAGCACGCGCCCATGCGCCTCGGCCACCTCGGGGCGCACCGGCCCGGGCACCTCCACCGGCAGGTGGTTGAGCGAGTCGGCCAACGCAGGCAACCGCTCGCCGACAAGGTGCCGCTCCTCCTCACGCACCGACCGCAACGCGACTTCCGCCGCGGCATACCGCTCACGCAACCCCCGCGTGGCTCGATACTGGCGGACCAGCAGAAACACGGCAACGAGTGCGGCGACGAGCAGAAACCAGAACGCCATCGCCATTGTTTGTTGGTCCATCAATTCCTCTGGTGCGGGCGAGCTGCCGGATCCCAGTGCCTTGCGAAGGCATTGATCTCTATCACGCCACCTCGCGCACCTCCAAGTGGTTGCGACACATTCGCCCAGACGGACCAAGTCTCACTGTGCTGCGCCATATCACATGTCCACTAAGGACACGACCTCTCGTGTTGTCACGCCTGCAAACCGGTCTTGAAATGCGAGTTCCCTTTCCTTCCCGACGGTAGGAAATATCCGGGGGCCACTCCAGCCGAACTCAACCGCTTCAGGATCGAGCACCCCCGCAGGTGACCGTCCGACATGGACACTCGAGAGCCCATCGGGCCGCCGTCGCGCCACGCGGACCGGAACACAGCCCGACCCGCCTGAACCCGGCACAACACCAAGCACTCAGGCCGTAAGCCGACGCTGCGCTTCCGGACGTCAGGCGGTCGGCTGGTCGTGGGGCGGCGATACGGGCTGGACCGCGGCCGGTGGTTGGCTGGTGGTCTCGAGGGCGTAGTCGATGGCCTGCTCGGAGGTGAATCGGGTGCCGTGCTGGAAGGCTTTGGTGAACTGCTCGTTCCCCAGTGCGTGGCGGGCGACGCGTTCGCACTGGTCGTGCGAGGGGGCAAGATAACCCGGGCCGGACAGTGGCATTCCGGTGCAGCGCCAGACCGTGTGCGCCGCGCCGAGCAGCCGGGCGGCGCGGGCGTGGTGGCCGTCGGCTCCGACGATCCAGCCCAGCATCTCCAAGTAGTGCGCGAGCACCCACTGGTCCTCGGTCTGTTGCGCGGCCGGAAGGCCTTCCCGGATCAGCTTGCCGGCCTGCTGCCGGTCACCGGACAACCACCGGGCGAGAGCGAGTCCTGACAGGGCATAGATCCTGGACGGGTATGCATTACGGGTGTCGCACAAGGCCAGGCACTCTTCGCTGAAGGTGATCGCTCGGTCCGTGTCACCGAGGCCCCCAGCGGTCACGGCCAGATACAGCAACGCGAGCCAGACTCCGGTCGGGTCGTCGAGCGCCTGGTGGCAGTCGTGGGCCTCCTGCAGGAGGGCGATCGCGTTCGGAAGGTCGTTGCGGGTGAACGCGGCCACCCCGAACCCCAGCGTGGTACGCGCGATGGCGAGTTCGTCGCCCAGCTGGTGCGCCAGCTCGCGTGACTGGGTCAGCAGGGAGACAGCGGTGGCCATGTCGGCTTGCATCAGGGCGAGCCAGCCGTTGACCCCCAGGGCCTTGGCACGGTGTGTGCTCGGCTCGACGTCCAGCCGCAGCGCCTGATCCAGCCAGTAACGGCCCTCAGTGTGCGTGCAGGAGCGGATCCAGTAGTGCCACAGGGCGGTGGTGATCTGCAGTCCGGCGCGGGCTTGCCCGGGCTGAGTCAGGCAGAACTCCAGCGCGGCCCGCAGGTTGGCGTGCTCGCGCCGAAGCCGGGCGAACCAGGCCGACTCGTTCGGCCCCAACCACTCTTGCTCCGACCGCGTCACCAGGTCGCGGTAGTGGTCGCGGTGCCGTACGCGCACGGCCTTCAGGTGCAGGGAGGAGTCCAGCTGTTCCTTGCCGTAGTAGCGGAGGGGCTCCAGCATCCGGTATCGCACGACGGTGTCGGTGTCATCGTGGGTCCGGGTCAGGACGGACTTGTCCACCAGCGCGGCCACCAGATCGAACACGTCCTCCCGGGGCAGGCCCTGGCCGCAGCAGACCGATTCGGCGGCGTCGATGTCGAACGCGCCGGCGAACACCGAAACCCGCGCCCACAGTTGCTGTTCCAGCGGCGAGCACAGTGCGAAGCTCCAGTCGACCGCCGCTCGCAACGGCTGCAGGCGAGGGACCGCGTTCCCGCTGCCCGTGGTGAGGAATTCCAGGTAGTCGTCCAGCCCGGACAGGATCTCGGTCACCGGCATGCCTCGCACCCGCAGCGCCACCAGCTCGATGGCCAGCGGGATGCCGTCCAGCCGCTGGCAGATCTGGGCAACGGTCGCGCCATTGCCGGCGTTCAGCGTGAATCCGGGCTGGGCCACTGCGGCTCGCTCGGCGAACAGCCGCACCGCATCGTGCCGAGCGGCACCGCGCGGCGTGGTCGGCCGGCCCGAGTCCGGCACCGGCATCGGCGGCACCTCCAGCAGGTGCTCCCCGGTGGCGCCCAGGGATTGCCGGCTGGTGGCCAGGACCCGCAGCCCGGGCGCGGCCGCCAGCAGCTCGCCGACCAGCCCCGCGATCCCGTCCACCAGGTGCTCGCAGTTGTCCAGCACCAGCAACAGCCGCTTGCCGGCCAGGTGGCCCGCCAGCGTGCCCGCGGTCGGGGCATGGAGTTGATCACGGATGCCCAGCACGTCGGCCAGCGTCTGGGGCAGCAGGTTGCCGTCGGTGAGCGCGGCCAGTTCGACCAGCCACACGCCGTCCGGGAAGGCCTCACGCACCCGGGCAGCCACCCGCAGCGCCAGCCGGGTCTTGCCGACGCCGGCAACCCCGGTCAGCGTGAGCAACCGCGCCGTCCGCAACAGTCGCACGGCCTGGGCCGTCTCCCGGCGGCGCCCCACGAAGCTCGTCACTTCACCGGGCAGATTGTCCTTCGGCCGATCCGGCTTGGCGCGTGCGGTCATGAGTTCTGGTCCTCCCCCGGTTGTGTGATCCAGGCGGCGAGCTGGGTACGCGTGGTGAAGCCGAGCTTGGCCAGGATTCGCTCGACGTGGGCTTCGGCGGTGCGCGGCGCGATCACCAGCCGCGCGGCAACCTCCTTGTTGGACAGTCCGTGCGCGACCAGCTCGGCGACCTGCTGCTCCCGCTTGGTCAACGGATTCTCCGAAGTGGACGTTGCGGTGGGCGCCGCACTGGTGGATTCCGCTTTCCTGCCCAGAGCGCAGGCAACGGCCTGTTCGATGTCAAACTCGGCGCCGCTCGCGAAAGCCGCCTCGAAGGCTCGATCGCCCAGGGTGCCGCGAGCCTGCTGCGCGCACGCGGCACGCACGGCGAGGTAGTCCGGGGAGCCCAGCAGCGGCTGCTCACCGACCAGGGGCCAGATCGTGCCGGCCGCTCCGAGCAGCGCCGCGGCCCGCTCGCTGTCGCCGGCCGCACCGACGATCCAGGCCAACTGCTCGACGAGCAACACCTCGCCGAAGGTGTCCTGGAATGCGTGCAGGACCCGCAGGCCTTCCCGGGTGTACGCGCTCGCCTGCGCGACCGCGCCCTGTCGCCATTCGGCGAGAGCGAGACCGGCAAGCGTGTAGGCCCGGGCCCACTGCTCGCCGTGCCGTTCGGAGAGCGCGCGGGCGTGCGTGCCCAGCGCGGCGGCGCGCGTGAGGTCCTCCTGGAAGACAGCTGCCACCATCACCATGACATGAGCGATGACCACGGTGGTGCTCAGCTCACCGAGGGCCTCGAAACGCGCCAGGGCGTCTCCCAGCAGGGCCCGGCCGTTCGGAGCGTCGCCGGTGAGCCACGCGGCGGCGCCCTGCACGAAGATGGCGTAGGCCAGCACGGTCTGCTCATCCTGCCGCTCGGCCCAGTCCCGGGCCTCCAGCGCCATGTCCATGGCACGGGAGGCGTCCCCCTGCGCGACCGCGAGATGGGCATTGATCCACAGGGCGGTGGCCCGGGCCCTGCTCGGTTCGGGGTGCATGGTCAACGCCCGGTCCAGCCAATGGCGTCCTTCGGCCAGGAAGCCACAGCCGAGCCAGTAGAAGTACAGCGCCCCGGCCATCCGCAGCCCGGTCTGGGATTCACCGGGAGTGCTCAGGCAGAACTTCAGCGCGAGGCGCAGGTTGTCGTGCTCACATCGGGTGTGGGCGACCACCGCCCGCTGCGTGGGACCGAACCACTCGGCCGCGCCTCGCTCGGCGAGCCGTAGGTAGTGGTCCCGGTGCCGGCGGCGCACCACCTCCGGCTCGGCCTCGGGCAAAACGTCCCGCCCGTAGTAACGCAAGGGATCCAGCAGCCGGTAGCGCGCCGGGGAGCCGTGGGTCTGGTCGTGGCGGATCAGGATCGACTTGTCCACCAACCCGGTCACCAGATCCAGCACCCGGTCGCGGTCGATGCCGTCCCCGGTGCAGACCGCTTCGGCCGCGTCCAGGTCGAACCCGCCGGCGAAAACCGAGACCCGGGCCCACAACAGTCGCTCGAGTGGCGAGCACAACTCGTAGCTGTAGTCGATCACCGCCCGCAAAGTCTGGTGGCGCGGCACCACGGTACGACTGTTCCCGCGCAGCAACCGGAAACGGTCATCCAGGCGCTGCAGGATCTGGTCCGGCGACAGCACCCGCACCCGGGCCGCGGCGAGCTCGATCGCCAGCGGCAGCCCATCCAGCTGGTGGCAGATCCGCACGATCGTCTCGTGGTTGCCCGCGGTGACCGCGAACCCGGGACGCACGAGGGCGGCTCGTTCCACGAACAAGCGGACCGCCTCATCGTGGACCGGCTTTCCGCGCCCCGCCAGACGCTCGGGGTGCACCACCGGCAACGGTGGTACCACGAGGATCTGTTCACCTGGGGCGCCCAAGGCATGCCGGCTGGTGGCCAGGATCCGCAGCCCGGGCGCCACCGCGAGCAGTCCCGCCGCGAGCCTCGCACACCGGTCCACCAGGTGTTCGCAGTTGTCCAGCACCAGCAACAGCTGCTAGTCCGCCAAGTGGCGCACCACGACGACCCACGGCGGCCGTGCGGACCGATCACGCAGTCCCATGGCGTCCGCGAGCGTCTGTTCCAGCAGCGTGTGGTCCTGCAGCGCGGCCAGTTCGACCAGCCACACCCCGTCGGCGAACGCCCGCTGCAGCCCGGCCGCCACCCGCAGGGCCAGCCGGGTTTTGCCCACCCCGCCCACACCGGTCAACGTCAGCAGCCGCGCTGCGGACAACGCCCGCTTGACGTCGGAAATCTCGCCTCGGCGGCCAACGAAACTGGTGAGCTCGGCGGGAAGATTGCCACCAGCCCGAGGTGACCCGGTATCCGCCATCAACGCCTCACGCCGCGAAAGTCAATGCTCTGCCGTTCCGAGCCCATATTGCGCTGATTCACTTCTCCTGGTTTCGGCAGGGCGGCAAGCGTAGCGCACATGGCCACCAAACCCGCACGCCACCTATCCGTCATCGTTGCCCATTCGCAAGTCACCCGATATCTTGGAAAGACAGTTCCGGCTCGGAGCGCTTCCACCACCAGCCGAACGACGCGAATCGGTCATCCCATCACCGGACTGATCTCGCTCCATTTCGGGACGCCCGTCCGGCTACGGATATCGATATCCGTATGCCCTTACGTAGTTCTCCCGATTCCCCCGGCCGATTCCGCGGGCAGCATTGCCCCATCGAGCGCGGCGGGTCGTGAGGACGAGCGGCCGCGCTCGACCAGCCAGGCCGGCAGGTCGACCGTGGGAACCATGCCGGCCCGCAGAGCGCGGCGGGACCCGCCACACCCCTCCGAGAACCGGTGTGTCCTGCCGCGCTCACCACTTGTTCCACCAGAGATTTAGCGAACACCGATTACAGACGAATGCCGGCTACCGAACGGGACGTGACCGCTTTGCCCGAAATGCCCATCAGGCACCTGACGCGACCGGATGGCGATACCGAGGTGAGCGCGACATGATCCGCGCGCAGGCATTCGGCGGGGGCAATGTGGTTCATCTGTGGGTGCCCGATCCGGTAAAGGTATCCGGCCGCGCATTGTGCGGCGCGGCTGGTCCCGCGGTCCTCGACCGGAGCGGCCAGCTATGCGCGGCCTGTTGGCGGACCCATGGGAGCATGCTCGGTTCAGCATCCGCGCAGGCGGCTATAGCACGTGGACGCTGACAATCCGGGGCGGTTCACCCCATCCTGCAAAAACGGCGCCGAACCTCGCCGCGGCCCGAATCCCGGCGAGGAAAGATCACCAGGCCATCAATAGTCTCGGAAACGATTCTCCAGTGGTTCGCCAATGCCGCAACCGCTCGGGGCTGTGCACCACCATCTTGGCGGCGACGAGGACACCGTGCCGATCTTCAGCGGGAACCCGACCGCCCGGTGTGCAGCCACTCGGCGAGGTCGGGCGGCGCGAGTTCGCCGAAGCGTCTGGTGTAGCGGTCGACGGCAGCAGGATCGAGCAGGTCCTGCCATTGGCCGTTGGTGCCGGAACGGAAGAAGTCCTTGTTGCTGCGCCACAGGTTCGCGTCGACGCCGGGGGCCAGTTCGTCGGCCCGGCTTCGCATGCGCTCGAAAGTCGCCGCGGCGGCGAGTTGCTCGAGCCGCTGCCGGCCGGCTTCGATCGACAGCACCGTGGCAAGACGCTGCAACTGGCCGGGCAGATCGGCTTTGAGATCCGCGTAGTGAAACAGCGCCACCTGCGGATCGTCGCGGCGTTCCCAGAATGTCCGCACGTGGTGGACCAGGTTGGCGAGGGTCACCCCGAACGAGGGTGATTCGCGGGTGAACTCGGCGTCCGCCCACGACCAGAACCGCTCCAGCGGATCTCGCGAGGGCGGCGCCGGTGCTCTTGACCTTCGAGCAAAGCCAGGGTCGCGACGGTGTCATAGGTGATCGCGTCCAGCCAAGGCGAGATCTCCGTGAGCGGGCGGCCGAAATCGGCGGTGTCGAAGATCAGCAACGCGCACAGCATCTGCATCCAGGTCGTGCCGCACTTCGCCGGCGTGCTGATCACCACGTCCCCGGTGCGGAACCTGAAGTCCGACCACAGGGCGCTGTCGGACACCACCGTTCGATACCGCGGCAACCCGGTCATCTCGGCTCCCCCGCTGTGGACGCTTCCGCTCACGCGGCACTCCAGAGTGCCACGTTCGGTGCCGGCTAGCCACAAAGCATGCTCTCAGGCCTGATTTTGCCTGCCCACCACCGGTTGCGCTCGCCGGACTCGCCCTCGCCCGGTGGTTGCCCGGAGGCCGGCACGTCGATCCGGGAAGACCACACGGCCACGCGACAGCGCGACGACCTACAATCGCTCGCATGCCCGCGACATCGCGCCGGCGTGTCGGCAACCTGCCAATAGAGTTGACCAGCTTCGTGGGCAGGCGGCGTGAAGTTGCTGAGGCGAAACACATTCTGTCGGCGGCCCGGCTGCTGACCCTCACCGGTACCGGCGGTGTCGGCAAGACGCGGATGGCGTTGCGGGTGGCCTCCAGTGTGTACAGACAATTCCCGGACGGCGTCTGGCTGGTGGAGCTGGCCGACCTGCGTGATCCGCGGTTGCTGCCGAGCACTGTGGCGGCCGCGCTCGGGCTGCACAGCAATTCCCATCCGGCGGACCGGCTCACCGAGTACATTGTGGACAAGCAGCTGCTGCTGGTGCTGGACAACTGCGAGCACCTGACTGCCGAGTGCGCAGTGCTCGTCGCGAAGCTCCTCACGGCATCCGGTGGCGTGCGGATCCTCGCCACCAGCCGGCACACGCTGCACCTGGAAGGCGAACACATCCTGCAGGTCGAGCCGCTGACGGTGCCGTCGGTCCAGGACATGGGCGCCGGTCCTTCCGAAGCCGTTACGTTGTTCGCCGAACGTGCGGCATCCGTCCTGCCCGGCTTCGAGCTCACTCCAGACAACCGGTTGGCAGTGGTCCGGATCTGCCAGCGGTTGGAGGGTATCCCGCTCGCCATCGAACTGGCCGCCGTCCGCATGCGAGTACTGTCGGTCCACCAACTCCTGCAGCGGCTCGACAACCGTTTCAGTTTGCTCACCACCCGCTCGTACACCGTGCAACCCCGCCAGCTGGCGTTGGAAGCGACGATCGACTGGAGCTTCGAGTTGTGCTCACCCGCGGAACAGCGGCTGTGGGCACAGCTGTCGGTGTTCCCCGGTGGTTTCGACCTGGACGCAGTCGAGCACGTCTGTCTGTCCGATGTGGACGACTTGCTCGACGTCATGACCGGACTGGTGGACAAGTCGATCCTGATCAGGCAGAACGGCGCCTTCCCGCAGCACACCTGGTACCGGATGCTGGAGACCCTCCGCGAGTACGGCAGTGCCAAGCTGTCCGCGACGGGCAGCGAACGGGACGTGCGTGCCCGGCAGGTCGAGCACTACACGAGCCTCGCCCGGCGGTACCGAGTCGAGGGGTTCGGCCCTCATCAGCTGGAGTGGGTCGGCCGGTTGCGACGTGAGCACGCCAACCTCCGGGCCGTGCTGGACCACTGTCTGTCCACACCGGAAAGGACAAGCGACGCGCTGGACATCGCGTCGGCGTTGTGGAACTACTGGTACGCCGGTGGTTTCGTGCTGGAGGGGTACCAGTACCTGCGACGAGGGCTCGACCTGTGCGACCAGCGCACTGCCGTGCGTGCCGAGGCCTTGTACTCGGCATCGTTCCTCGCGATCCACATCGGCGACCCCGCCGCCGAGAACTTTCTGGCCGAACTCGCCGAACTCGCCGAACAGTTCGACGACGAGCGGCTTCGCGCAGGCCACATGGAGTGCGCCGGGCAGGCCGTCTTCTTCGCCGGTGACCTGACCGGTGGCGCCGATTTGCTGGAACGGGCGCTGGCCGGATATCGGGCGACCGGTGACACGCTGCTGGTGTTCGACACACTCATCCTGCTTGCCGCAGTGCGTTTCTTCCTCGGCGACCCGCAGGGCGCGGTCAACGCGAACGAGGCGCTCGGGTTGACCGAACGGCACCAGGCGCGCTGGTCCCGCGGCTACGCGTTGTGGGCCGTCGCGATCCACGAATGGCGAGCGGGCCAGTACGACAGGGCGATCGGGCTGTTGCACGAGGCCATCGCGCTCCGGCTGACCGACCGCACGCTGCTGGCGTTCCTGCTCGAAGCGCTCGCCTGGTGCCGGTCATCGGCAGGCGTGCACGACCGGGCGGCCCGGCTGTTGGGCAGTGCACAGGCGGTGTGGCGACTCAGCGGCGCGCGCATCGACGAAATGAGTCCATATCAGAGCTTCGACGAGCAATGCGGCGCTCTCAGCCGCGCCGCGCTCGGGGATCAGGCGTACGACGCGGCCTTCGCCGAGGGAGTCGGATCCGGGCTCGACCAAGTGATCAGGTACGCGTTGAAGGAGAAACCCGCGGTGGCCGCGAGCGGGCAGAAGGCCATCAAGTCCGGCGCGCTGACCAAGCGGCAGCAGGAGATCGCCGAACTCGTCGCGCGGGGGATGAGCAACAAGGAGATCGCCGAGGCCCTCGTCATCGGCAGGCGCACCGTCGAGTCCCACGTCGAGAACATCCTCGCCACGCTCGGGGTCAACTCCCGCGCCCAGATAGCCTCGTGGCTCGCTGGCCGCACGCCGTAGCTTCTTGACTCTCCGCACAGGATTCGCGAAAGTCCTTCTCACCACTACGGTGTTCGCCCCGTGCGGTGTCGCCGGGTCCGTCGTGACTGACTTCCGTATGGGTTTGCGTGATTTCCTCGATGTCCCCTGTGTGATCCGCGAGGAGCATTCGCTCATCACCGCCGAGTGGCCACGCCTCGATGCTGAAGCACCGCGTGCGCGGTGTTCTCGGCCCGGCGTCCGGGACCGGCAACGGTCCTGGCGGAACGAAGGCGAGAACGCCGTGTCGATGATCGAACTGGAGCCGCAGCCGCAGTCGGCCGACGTATCGAGTGCGAGTCCGTCACCCCGGGCAGGCAGGAGACGATGAGCGTCCGGGCCCGCCAGGCGCGGCGTCTCGCGTCCATCCTGCTCAGGGCCTCTGGTGTGCACACCAGAGTCCAGTACGACCGGCTCGAGGGGCGTTACTCCGTCCGTTGGCAGGATGGACCGACAGCCGAGACGATGCGGCGGGTCGCTACCCAGAACGCCGCCCAGGTTCCGCTGCTGGACATCGAAGACCTCGAGTGGCTTCGTACCGTGTCATCTCGACCGGAGCCGGGGTGAGCTCACCCCACACCGCTGAACACCCCTTCCTGGCTGCAACGGGACTGTCGACCGGATACGAGCGGCTTCACCTCGCCGCGGAACAACAGCGGCATCCAGTTCCCCGATGGCCACCACATGGGCCTGAGCTG
>CBIMJO010000162.1:0-11017 GCA_966244135.1 uncultured Actinocrispum sp.
CGGTGGCGTCGGGCCCGAGGTGCAGGGCCGGCACCCCGGCCCGCCGGGCACCGATCAATGTGGTCAGCAAACTGACGGACTCGTCGTGCGACAACTGGGGTATCGCGATTGTGCGGATACCGTCCCGAATGCTCAGTCCTTTCAGCCGGTCGCGGCTGGTGATCAGCACCATGCTGGACGACAACGCGGGCAGCAAAGGACGGACCTGGTCGGCATCCCGGACGTTGTCGATGATGATCAGCACTTTGCGGCCGGCGAGGATATTCGCAAGGCGCGCCCGTCGACTGTCCGCGGCATGCGGTACTCGGTCGGCTGGCATTCCGAGATCGCGCAGCAGCTGGGCGGTGATGTCGTCCGGCGGCATCGGGCGATCCGCGCCGTACCCGTTGACATTCATATATAACTGTCCGTCCGGGAACAGCTCGGTTCTGCGGTGTGCCCAGCAGGTGACGAGGGTTGTTTTGCCGATGCCGGGCATCCCGGTCAGCGCGACACCGGTGCGCGCTCCCGGTTCGGCCGCGATCGCGTCCAGTTCGGCGAGCAGCGTCTCATGTCCGGTGAACTCCCTCGTGGGCAGCAACAGCTGACGAGGTGGCACGAAGTCCGCGAACTGTTTCCGGCCCTGCCGTTTGCCCAGTGCCTCGTCATACACCGCTCGCAGTTCGTCGTCCTGTTCGTCCAGGCTGGGGGAGAGCCTTTCGAAATGTCGCTGCAGTTCCTGGTGGCGCCCGGTCGCGACCATGGCCGCTGTCCAGTGTTTGGCCAGTTCGACGTCGTGTGGACGGTCCTCGACCAGAGGGCTCACCCTGGCCAGAATGTCGTCGTGCTGCCCCAGCGACCGCTGGCTGTCGAACAACAGGTGCAGCGCGGGCAGTTTTCCCCACAGGGTGACCATCTGCTCGCGGATGTGTTCCGCCTCGGCCGACCTCAGCTCTTCCAATGGTGTACCAGTCCACCATTCCATCGCCCGCGACAAAGAATCGACCACTGCTCGATGATCACCACCGGCCGCCGAGACGCGAGCTGTTCGTACGGAGGCGATCAACCGGTGATACTCGATCAGTTCGAGATTGATGTCCAGCTGGTATCCGTCGGCGAGCCGGGGGAGGTCCGCGGGCACCCGGTTATCCGTGAATATCTTGCGAATTCGGCTGATCGGCGCGTACAGGGTCTGCCGGATGTCCGCCGGTGGGCGGCCCTGCCAGAGCAGGTGCCCGATCGTTTGAACGCTTACCGGGTGGTTGGCGTGGTAGAGCAGTATCGCCAGCAGCCCGCGTTGGCGGGCGGCGCCGAGCGGGACGGATCTGCTTCGCACGATCAGCCTGGTCGGTCCCAGGATCTTGAATTCCACCAGCGTCACCCCTCGCACGACGCGGTTGTCTGGGAAAAATTCTGGACCACTGCGTGCCATGCGTCAGCAAAATCGAGAAAGTCGTTAGCAAGCGTCGACAAAGCTCGTCCGAAAGGGTGACAACAGTACGGCAAGTTCGCTGGCAACCCAGGCGCGGATCCTTTCCCGGTATCGGGGGCGTTCTTCGTATTGGATCGGGGTGGAGAAGCATTGATCTCCAATGAGAGCTGGGTTCATGTGCCAGTTGGCATTGACGCCGAGTGGCTGGTCACCAGGGCGGACTGCCGGAGTGTTCTCGTCGTCGTGCACACGGTGACCAGCGGGCGGGCGCTGCTGGACGTGGTGGAGCTGATCGAGACCGACCCGCGCGTCCAGCTCGTGTTCACCCATCAGCCGGGAGCCTTCTCCGGCGGGGTGGCCGAGTTCCTCAAGCAGGTGGGCGGGGTCGTGATGCCCTGGCAGCAGGCGGTGCGCGAACGCTTCGACCTCGCACTGGCCGCCGCCTACAGCGGGCTGTCCGACCTGCACGCGCCGGCGATGGTGGTCAGCCACGGGGCGTCCTTCGGCAAGCATGTGTCGCCGGTCGGCGAGGGCGTCCTGCTGACGGATCCGCCCGTGTACGGGCTGGACTCGCAGCGGCTGACCCGGGATGGGCGACTCGTCGTGTCGGCTTTGGCTTTGTCACACCACAGTCAGCTGGACGTGCTGCGTCGGCAGTGCCCGGATGGTCTGCGGGTGGCGGTGGTCGCCGGCGATCCTTGTTTCGACCGGCTGGTGGCAAGCGAGCCGCACCGCCGCGAGTACCGGGCCGCCTTGAACGTCAAGGACGAGCAGGCGCTTGTCGTGGTGACATCGACGTGGGGCAGGCACGGCCTGTTCGGGCAACATGGAGACGCGCTGGCGAGGTTGATGAGCGAGCTGCCGCCGGACCGGTTCCGGGTGGCGGCACTTCTCCATCCGGCGGTGTGGGCCTGCCACGGACGGCGGCAGGTGAAGGCCTGGCTGCGTGAATGCCTCGACGCTGGACTGATGTTGTTCGAGCCGCGGGACGACTGGCGCCCGGCGATCGTCGCCTCGGACCACGTCTTCGGGGACCACGGCTCGGTCACTGTGTATGCCGCCGCGATCGGCCGTCCGGTCCTCTGCGTCGACCGTCCGAGCGGGTTCGTCACCGCGGGCGGGTCGCCGCACGAGCTTGTCGGGCACACCGCCCCGGCGTGGGATCCGGATCGGCCGCTGGCCGAGCAGCTCGGCACCGAACCGGCCGTTCGCCCCGAGGAGGTGGCGAAGATGGTGACGTCCTGCCCCGGCCGGGCGGACGCGGTCCTGCGCAAGATCATGTACAAGTTGATCGGGATCGCCGAACCGGGGCGGCACCGGCTGGCCCGGCCGGTTCCGGCTCCGACGCGGTGGCGCGCACGGTGATCGAGCCGGTCATCGCGTGGGGTCCGGGCGACCGGGTCGCTTTAGCGGACGTGTTGGTGCTCCCGGTTGAGGACGTCGGCGTCTTCCAGCGGTGGCCCGGACTCTCGATGATCGCCGTCCCCGCGCACGGCGACAGCTGGACGATCGTCACCCGCGACCGGCAACGGCTGATCGTGACCGGTTCGTCCATTGTGGACATTCTGGGTGTGGTCCACCGATGGTGGTCACTCTTCGGTCAGTTGCAGTAGGCGGGTGCGGACGGAGTCGGCGCGGGCGGAGAACGCCGACTCGAAGATGGCCAGGGCGTGCTGGAAGTGGTCGATCGCGGTGGTGGGATCGCCGGTGGCGACGGCGATCTCGGCGAGGACCTCGTGGGTTTCGGCCTGGCCGAAGGTGGAACCGAGCTCGGTCATGGCATGCGCCGCGCGTTCAGCCCAGGTGCGTGCCTGGCCGAGGTCGCCCGCGTGGCGGTGCGCGTCGGCGAGGGCGGTCATCGCGCGGGCGCCGTTGAACGGGTCGGTGGTGGCCAGGCGGGCGAAGATCTCGTGCGCCTCGGACAGTTTGGCCACGGCTTCCTCGGCCCGGCGCTGTTTCGGCAGCACCAGGCCGAGGTTGATCAGGTCGAGCGCGACGTTGCGTTCGGCGCCCAGTTCCCGGTGCACGGTCAGCAACTCCTCGAAGACGTCGACGGCGTCGGTGAGCCGGTCGGTCTCGAGGTACAGCAACGCCAGGTACTCCCGGGCGGCGGCAGCGCCCAGGGTGTCCTCCTCGGTGGCGAAAAGGTGTTGTGCGGACCGCAAACGCTGTTCGGCCTCGTCGTGGTCGCCCAGGACGGTCAGAACCCGGCCCAGCCTCTTGAGCATCTCGGCCTCGGCCCAGGTGTTGGCCCACTCGCGGGCGGCTGCCACGCCGCGGTTGTCGATGTCCAGCCGATCGCGGTAGTGCTTGCGGTACAACAAAAGCGGCCACATCACGTCGGACAGGTGCCACGCCAGTGCCGGCCAGTTGCGGTCCAGCGCGGCCCGGCCGGCGGCCATCAGGTTGACCCGTTCGCTGTCGAGCCAGGACAGGGCCTCGTCGCGGGAACCGAACCGGGGCACCGGCGATGGACCGGTCCGGAAGTCGTACCCGAACGGGCGACGGCGATACGGCGTCACCACGAGGTCGGCCGCGATGGCGGTGGCGAGGTACCACTCCAGGATGCCGAGCACGGTGGCTTCCTGTTGCTGGGGTGTGTCCTCGGCGGCCGCACGCTCCCGGGCATGCAGGCGGAGCAGGTCGTGGAAGCGGAAACGGTCCTCGTCGATCTCTTCGATGAGGTTGTCCTCGACCAGGTTGTCCAGGGCTTCGTCGGTATTGTCCGGCGTCACCGCGACGGCGACACCCGAGCCGAAGTCCTGGCCGGGGTGCAACCCGAGGCGCCTGTACAAGGTGGCTACCTGCGTCTCAAGGGACCGGTAGGACACGTCGAACGCGGCTTGCACGGCGGACAACCCGGCCAGCCGGCGCTGCTCATCGGCGAGGTCGGCGGTCATCCGGCCGACGGACAGCCGGGGCCGGGTCGCGAGCCGGGCGCCGGCCACGCACAACGCGATCGGCAACCCACCGCAGATGTCGACGAGTTGCTCGGCCCGGTCTCGTTCGTGCTCCACCCGGTCCCCGCCGACCGTGCTGGCCAGCAGGTCCAACGCGCCCTCGGTCGGCAACGGCGGCACTGGTACGAGGCGTGCTCCATCAGGTACCAACCCGACGAGACGGCTACGACTCGTCACCACAACGGCACATGCCGGGGACGACGGCAGGAGCACGCGCACCTGGGCGGCGGAGTACGCGTTGTCGAGCAGGATCAGCATCGCCTTGTCGGCGGTCAGCGACCGGTACAGCGCGGCCTGCTCGGCCAGCCGGGCCGGCACCCGTTCGGGTGCCACGCCGAGCGACCTCAGGAACAACCCCAACGCCTCACCGGGGTCGACCGGGGTGGTCCCGCTGAATCCGGCGAGGTCGATGTACAGCTGGCCGTCCGGGAACCGGTCGCGGGCCCGGTGTGCCCAGTGCAGCGCCAGCGCCGTCTTCCCGACCCCGCCCTGGCCGGTGAGCACCACCGTCCGGGACCGGATCTCGTCGAGTTCTCGCAGCTCACGGTCGCGCCCGGTGAACCTGGCCGGGGATGCGGGCAGTTGCCGGGGGATGGGTGGCCCGGTGGCCGCGGTGTGGTGGATGTGCACGCCGCCGGTGACCTGACCGGCTTGGACGACAGGCCCGGATGCCCGTCCGGAGATCTCGTTGCGGATTTCCGCGTTGTCCATACGGCTCCCCCCGACAAGAGCGGCACTTCGACCGTACGACGTGCCTGACGGGAAAGCACTCAGTGTTTCGGGTGGAGTTCGTCCAAGATGAACATCGTGTGGGTGGCCATGACTTCGGGCATGGACTGGAGGCGGTCCAGGACGACGTCGCGGAGGGCGTCGCTGTCGGTGGTGCGTACGAGGAGGAGGCCGTCGTAGCCGCCGGAGACCATGGCGGCGTGTTCGACCTCGGGCATGTCGGCGAGGCGCTCGGTGAACTCACGCCAGGAGCGTTGCCGGAGTTTGACCGCTAGGTATGCCGAGACGGTGTAGCCATATCTGTGGGGGTCGATGGTTGCGTGGTAGCCCGTGATGACGCCGGAGGCGGTCAGGCGTTCGATCCGGGCGTAGGCGTTGGCCCTGGACACGTTGACCTGTTCGGCGAGTTTGCGGACCGAGATCCTGCCGTCGGCTCGTAGCAGCTCGACGATGTTGCGGTCGATCTCGTCCAGGGCGGGCGGCGCCATCCGTCCATCGGTTCCGTGCTGGCCGGACATCTGGTGGGACATCCGGACCTCCTCCTCGCCACCCACCGGCAACTCGTCTCAGGCTAAGCCACCGGCGTGGACAACTGTCACGATACCAACTGACCATTCGGTCATGAAGTCGACCGAAGAGCTCCTCGGCGTCGACCTGCCGAGCATGGACCCGATCCAACTCGTCGACGAGCACGGCATGGCCGCCGGCACGCTGCCGGACCAGCAGGTGCTGCGGTCGCTGCACCGGGCCATGGTCCTCGGCCGCCGGTTCGACCGCCAGGCGACAGCGTTGACGAAACAGGGCAGACTCGCGGTCTACCCGTCCTCCGCGGGCCAGGAGGCCTGCCAGGTGGGCGCGACGCTCGCGTTGGCGCAGGACGACTGGCTGTTCCCGACGTACCGCGACTGTGTCGCCATGGTCACGCGTGGTGTACCCCCAGTCGAGGCGCTGACACTGTTGCGCGGCAACTGGCACTCGGGTTACGACCCGTACGCGTACCGTGTCGCACCACAGTGCACGCCGTTGTCCACCAGTGCGCCCCATGCTGTTGGTCTTGCACACGCTGCGCGTCTTAAGGGTGACAACGTGGCGGTGTTGGTGTTCATGGGCGACGGCGCTACCAGTGAGGGCGACGCGCACGAGGCGTTCAACTTCGCCGCGGTGTGGAACGCCCCTGTGGTCTTCTTCATCCAGAACAACCAGTGGGCCATCAGCGTCCCGCTGTCCAAGCAGACCAAGGCGCCCACCCTGGCGCACAAGGCCATTGGCTACGGCATGCCCGGCCACCACGTCGACGGCAACGACGCTGCCGCAGTGTACACGGTCACCAAGCAGGCTCTGGACCGCGCACGCGCCGGTGGTGGACCGTCCATTGTGGAAGGCCTGACCTACCGGATCGACCCGCACACCAACTCCGACGACACCAGCCGGTACCGCGACGCCGCGGACGCCGAACCGTGGCGGGCCAAGGACCCGATCGCACGGTTCGACCGCCTGTTGGGCCTGGACGCGGACGCCTACACCGACGAGATCGAGCGGATGGCGAGCGCCCTGCGCGCCGAGATGAACAAGGACGCGCACGTGCACCCGGACGAGCTGTTCGAGCACGTCTACGCCACCCCCACGCCCAGGCTGCGCGCCCAGGCGGCGACGCTGAAGGCAGAACTTTCATGACGCAGCTGAATATGGCGCAAGCGCTCAACCGTGCTCTCAGGGACGCCATGACCGAGGACCCCAGTGTCGTCGTGTTCGGCGAGGACGTAGGCCCGTACGGCGGTGTGTTCACCGTGACCGAGGGGCTCACCAAGCAGTTCGGTGAGGACCGTTGTTTCGACTCGCCCCTAGCAGAGTCGGGCATTGTTGGCACTGCCGTCGGTATGGCTATGTACGGCCTGCGCCCCGTCGTCGAGATGCAGTTCGACGCGTTCGCGTACCCCGCGTTCGAACAGATCACCTCGCACGTGGCCAAGATGCGCAACCGTACGCGCGGCAAGGTCGCGTTGCCGATGGTCATCCGCATTCCCTACGGCGGTGGTATCGGCGGTGTGGAGCACCACGGCGACTCGTCTGAGACGTACTACACGCACACCCCGGGACTGACCGTCGTCACACCAGGCACTACAGCGGACGCGTACTCACTGTTGCGCTCGGCGATCGAGTCCCCGGACCCGGTCATCTTCATGGAGCCGAAGTCCCGCTACTGGTCCCGCGCCGACTTCGACCTGGCCCAGCGCGACCCGATGAACCGCGCGATCGTCCGCAAGCAGGGCAAGGACGTCACTCTGCTCTGCTACGGCTCCACCGTGCAGACCTGCCTGGAGACCGCTGAGGCGGCCACCGAGGAAGGCTGGGACGTCGAGGTCGTCGACCTGCGATCACTGTCGCCGCTCGACGAGGAGACGGTGTGCGCGTCGGTGCGTAAAACGGGCCGCGCGGTCGTCGTACACGAGTCCTCCATGTTCAGTGGCTACGGCGCTGAGATTGTGGCCACCGTGTCCGAGCACTGCTTCCACTGGCTGGAGGCGCCCGTACTGCGCGTGGGTGGCCTGGATGTGCCGTACCCGCCCAAGGACCTGGAAGAGCACCAGCTGCCGCACCCGGACCGGATCCTGGACACCATCGCCCGGCTGCAGTGGGAGGACAAGTGAACGTCCGCGAGTTCCCGCTGCCGGACCTCGGTGAAGGCCTGATCGAGGCGGAGATCGTCCGCTGGCTGGTCGAGGTCGGCGACGCGGTCGAGGTCGACCAGCCGGTGGTCGAGGTCGAGACGGCCAAGGCGGCCATCGAGGTGCCCGTGCCCTACGCCGGGGTCGTGACCGCGCTGTACGGCGAGGCCGGGGCGATGGTCAAGGTCGGCGCCCCGCTGATTTCCGTTGCCTCGGCCGGGCTTTCCGAGCCGGGCGTGGAGACCGCGCCCAATCTCGTCGGCGCGGGAACGGTGAAACGCGCCCGCCGCGCCAACGGCCGCCGCCGCAACGCCCCCGTCGCCACGCCGGACGTCCCCAAGACCCACCCCGGCCGGGTTCCGGTGATCTCCCCGGTGGTGCGGAAACTGGCCCGGGACAACGGGGTCGACCTGCAGGCCGTCGACGGCTCCGGTCCAGAGGGGCTGGTGCTGCGCAAGGACGTCGTGGCCGCGATCGAGGGCCCGAAGGGCACCCGGATCCCGCTGAAGGGCATCCGGGGCGCGATCGCCGAACGGCTGTCCCGCTCGCGCCGCGAGATCCCCGAGGCGACGGTCTGGGTCGACGTCGACGCGACGAATCTTTTGGCCGTCCGCAAGGAGATCAACGCCGCCGACCCGTCCCGGCCGGTCGGTGTGCTGGCGCTGCTGGCCAAGTTCTGCGTGCTCGGGCTGAAACGGTTCCCGTTGCTGAACTCCACTGTGGACAACAACGAGATCGTGCTGTCCGAGGTCGTCAACCTCGGCTTCGCCGCGCAGACCCCGCGCGGCCTGGTCGTCCCGGTGATCAAGGACGCGCAGCACCTCAGCGCCCGCGAACTGTCCGGGAAGCTGGCCGAACTCACGGAGCTGGCCCGCGACGGCAAGGTTTCGCCCGCGCAGCTGACCGGCGGCACGTTCACGGTGAACAACTACGGTGTGTTCGGTGTGGACGGTTCGGCCGCGATCATCAACCACCCGGAGGCCGCGATCGTCGGCCTGGGCCGGATCATCGACAAGCCGTGGGTGGTCGACGGCCAGCTGGCCGTCCGCAAGGTCACACAGCTGACGCTCGCGTTCGACCACCGCGTCTGCGATGGTGAGGTCTCCGGAGGGTTCCTGCGGTTCATCGCCGACTGCGTCGAGCACCCGACGGCCCTGCTCGGCGACCTCTAGATCTCGCTAGACCGGATAGGTGTGGGTCTCGGTGGCTTTGACCGAGACCCACACCTGACGTCCCAGCACCAGTTCCAGTTCGGCCACGGCGGCCGTGGTGACGTCGGCGAGGAGATCGGGTGAGCCGTCGAGGCGGACCCGCACGGTGTCGGCGTGCTGCTCGATCCCGGACACCGTTGCCTGCCAAGTGTTCCGGGGGCTGCCGTCCGGGCGGGTGCGGTGCAGGCTCACCGCGGTGGGCCGGAAGGTGAAGAAAACCTCGCCCTCGGCGGGATGTGCGGTGGTGAGGACGCTGCCGTCGGTGAGTTTCACTGATGTGCCATCGGCTTTGCCGCGGTAGAGGTTCAACCCGACCAGCGTGGCGATGTAGTCCGTGCGTGGCTGGCGGGCCACCTCGACCGGGGTGCCTTCCTGGACAACGGATCCGTTCTCCAGCACCAACAGCCGGTCGGCGAGGATCATCGCGTCCAGCGGGTCGTGTGTGACCAGGACAGTCGCGCCCCCATACGCGTCGAGGTGCTGCCTGAGCTGCGAACGGATCTGCACGCGGGTCGCGGCATCCAGTGCGGCAAGGGGTTCGTCGAGCAGCAACAGATCCGGCTCGATCGCCAACGCCCGCGCCAACGCCACCCGCTGAGCCTGCCCGCCGGACAGCTCCCGGGGCTTCTGACGTGCCTGGTCGCGCAGTCCGACCTGGTCCAGCCAGCGCAGCGCGGCCTCGTTCGACTCGCGCTTGCGGTGTCCCCGCGCCCGCAGCCCGAAAGCGACATTGTCCATTGCGGACAGATGGCCGAACAGCAGGTAGTCCTGGAAGACCACACCCACCGCTCGTCGTTCGGGCGGCAGGAACGTGCTCCGCTCGGGATCATCGAGGGTCCGTTCGCCGAGCTCGATCAGCCCCTCGGTCAGCGGCTGCAACCCTGCGAGCGCCCGCAGAGCCGTGGTCTTCCCGGCGCCGTTGGGCCCCAACAAAGCCAGCGTCGTCCCAGGTTCGACGGTGAAGGAGGCGTTCAGCTTGAACGCGGCGATGTGCACCGAGAGGTTCGCGTGCAGGCTCATGCGCTCGTCCCGATCCACTTTTCCCGCAGGCTCACCAGGATCGCCACGGACACCGCGAGCTGCACCAGGCTGAGCACGGTCGCGCTGTCCGGATCCTGTTCCAGCGCGAGGTAGACCGCCAGCGGCATGGTCTGGGTGGTGCCCGGGAAGTTCCCGGCGAACGTGATCGTGGCCCCGAACTCACCCAGCGCCCGCGCCCAGCAAAGCACGGCCCCAGCGGCGATTCCGGGCGCGACCGTCGGCAGGGTGACCCGCCGGAACGCGGTCCACCGGGACGCGCCCAGGGTCGCCGCCGCCTCCTCGAACCGGGGATCCGCACCGCGCAAAGCGCCCTCGACGGCGATGATCAGGAACGGCATCGCCACAAACGCCTCGGCGACAACGACTCCGGCGGTGGTGAACGGCAACGTGATCCCGAACCACGAGTCCAGGTACTCGCCGATCACCCCGCGCCGGCCGAACACCAGCAGCAACGCCACACCGCCGACCACCGGCGGCAGCACCAAAGGCACCGTCACCAGCGCGCGGGCGAACCGCCGCCCGGGGATCGTGGTCCGCGCCAGCACCCACGCCAGCGGAACCCCGAGCACCAGGCAGATCGCCGTCGCCGTGGTGGCGCAGATCAGCGAAAGCCGCAGCGCCTCGCCCACCTCGGAACTCGCCAGCCGGGAGACCAAAGTGGACCAGGGCGCCCGGACGACCAGACCGGCCAGCGGCAGGACCAGGAACAACAGCCCCAGCACGGCCGGCACGACCAGGACAGCCGGAGCTGTCCTGGTCCGCCTCGCTACTCGCATGGCCACAGTGTCACGGAGAGTCGAAACCCGCCGCGCTCAGCACCGCTTTGCCCTTGTCGGACAGCACGTAGTCGACGAACGCCTTGGCGCCCGCGGAGTTGGCGGCCTTGGGCAGCGCGATGATCGGGTAGTCGTTGACCGCCTGGTCGGCCTCGGCGAAGGTGACGCCGTCGACGTCGCCCTTGGTCGAGGTGACGTCCGTCTTGTAGACCAGCGCCGCGTC
>CBIMJO010000163.1:0-11015 GCA_966244135.1 uncultured Actinocrispum sp.
ACACCGGCTGCCGAGCGTGGTATCACGACGTCCGAGGTGTATGTCCGGCCGGACGGCGACCAGCTTACCGGCCTCGCCGCGTTGCTGGGCGAGGGGCAGCTGACGGTGGCCGTCGCGGAGAGCTATTCGTTCGCGGACGCAGGCGAGGCGCTGGCGAAGGTGGTCAAGGGCACGAGCGGCGGCGCTGTGGTCCTCACTCCTATGTAGACGCTCGTCTGGCTTGGTAGGCGGCGGCTTCGGCGCGGCTGGCCAGGCCCAGCTTGGCGAGGATGTTGGACACGTGGTGCTCGACCGTGCGCCGGCTGACGAACAGCCGGGCCGCGATGTCCGGATTGGACAGTCCTTCGCCCAGCAGCGCCAGCACTTCCTGTTCGCGGGCCGTCAGCAGACCCGCGCCACGCAGACCGGTATGGCCGCGGACACCCAACCGGCGCAGCAGGCTTGTTGCCGCGTCGGCATCCCTGGTCGCGGACAGATCCCGGAACCGGTCGAGCGCGGTCCGCGCCTCGGCGATCGCGACCGCCTCCGGCAGCACCCGCGCGAGGTCCAGCCGAACCCTGGCTTCCTCCAACGGAAGCGACAGCTCGTGGAACGCCGCCAGCGCCGATTCCAGATGCGCCGCCGCCTCCTGATCCGACGCGAGCAACCCGCGTGCGTGGCTGGTGAACGCGGTGAGCATGGGGTTCGGCTGGAGCTTGGCCATCCTCGCCACCGCGGCCTGGGCCGCTGTCGGGTCGTTGCGGGCCAATTCCGCTTGCACCATCAGGAACAGCAGCGGCGCGGTCAGCTCGGCGGGCGGGCTGGTGCGGAAGAACCGTTCGATCCGGGCCACCGCGAGGTCGGCCTCGTCCCTGGCCAGGTGCAGTTCGACCTGCGGGCGGACGGCGTAACTGTCGTGTTCGGCACCGGCCAGCAGTTCTGCGGCCTCGGCCAGGCGGCCCTGCCGGACCCGCAACGCGGCCAGCCGCACGACCGCGGCCGCACGCAGCGCCCGGTAGGTGCGGTCGTAGAGCTCGATCGACGTGGCCAGCTCGCGTTCGGCGTCCTCCCACCGTCCCGCGGCGGTCAGCACGCCACCGTAGTGGGTGCGGCAGATCGCGCTGATCGGCAACCGGTTCGTGCGCGCGACAAAGCCATCGGCCAGCGCCAGCCACTCCTCCGCGCGGCGGACGTCGAAGGTCAGCTCGCAGGCGTGCAGCATCTTGCAGTACATCGCGCCGACGGAGACCACGTTGGCGACCTCACCGGCCGCGACCGCGGCCAGTGCCTCGTCGAGCAGCGCCATGCCCGTGCCGACCTCACCCGCGGCGACCAGGTGCAGGCCGCGCTGGCTCATCGCGTCCAGCACGAGGTCGTTGTCGCCGTGTTCCTGGGCGATCCTGGTCGCGGCGGCCAGGTGCCGTTCGCGATCAGCCGGGTCATTGCTGACGACCGACAGCGTCAGCTCGATGCGGGCGCGTTCGGGGCAGTCGCCGACCGCCTCGATCAGCCGGATCGCGCGCCCGAGCCAGCCTCTCGACGCGGCGCCGTTGCCGTGGACGACGCCGTACAGGTAGCCGACGAACCTCGCACAGACCGCCGCCTCGACCGGCCGGTCGTGGGCGTTGAACGCGGCGAACGCTCGTTCGGCGGCGTCGATCGCGCCCGCGTAGTCGCCTTCCGAGAACAGAGCCTGGGCCAGGCCGTCGCACGCCTCGCCGGCGTCATCGGTGGCGGCCGCCTGCTCGAAGCAGGCTCGGGCCGTCGTCCAGTCGCCACCGGCCAGGGCCTGCCGCCCGGTGGCCAGCAACTCGGCGAGCGCGGTGTCCACCCGGACATCCTGCCTGGTCAGAACCCGTACCGGAATGGGCGAGCTCACCCATGACCGCGGGTGAGCGCCGCGCCGACGATGCCCTCATGACTACTTCCATCAAGTCCCAGCAACGGTCCGGCTGGAGCCAGCAGGCCCAGCATTGGTACGCCCAGACCGAGGTCGTGCAGCGCCAGTGGGGTCCGCTGTCGGACGGCCTGCTCGACCGGGCACGGATCACCACCGGCGACCGGGTCCTCGACCTGGCCTGCGGCGTTGGCGACCCGGCCATCGCCGCCGCCCGGCGCGTCGGCCCGGCCGGCCGGGTCATCGCCACCGACATCGCGCCGGACATGGTGGCGTTCACCGCCCAGCGCGCCGCCGGGCTGGCCTGCGTGGAGACCCACGAGATGGACGCCGAGGCCATCGACCTGCCCGACGCCAGCGTCGACGCGGTGGTCTGCCGGCTCGGGCTGATGTTCACGACATCACTCGATCGTGTACTCAGCGGGGTACGCGCCGTGCTCGTGCCCGGTGGCCGGTTCGCCACCGCGATCCCATGGCGGCCCGCGGACCAGGCGATGCCGCGGATCATCGGCGCGATCCTGCAGGCTTTGGATCTGCCGCCGCTGCCTCCCGCCCAGCCCGGCACACCCGGGATCTTCAGCCTCGCGGACGCGTCCTACGTCAGCGCGGCCCTGGAACGAGCGGGCCTGACCGACATCCGCATCGAGCCGTATACCCTTTCGCACGACTACCAGTCGCCGGACGAGTGGCTGGACTTCCTGCTGGCCCTCAATCTCCCGCTGCGGTTACACCTCGCCGGGGTGCCGGAGCCGGAGATCTCCCGTAGCCGCAAGGCGATTCTCGACGCGATGGCGCCGTGGGTGAACGACGACGGGCACGTACGGTTCACCGCGCATGGCTACTACGCCACGGCCGTCCGGTGAAACTCTTCGCGCTGATCACTCTGGTGGGCACCGCAATCGCCGTCGTGATCGGTCCCCATGGCCCACTGGGCGGCTTCTGGGCGCCCACACCAGAAGCACCGCACGTCCACGGCCCCCTGATGGCAGGCTTCCTCGCCGAGAACATGGTGGAGAACATCGCCTTCGGCGCCGGCCTCGCAATCGCCCTCCTCGGCCGCCACCGGTTCGCCACCACCACGGCCTGGCTGGCCTCCATCTGGCTCCTCGCCTCCTGGATGCCCCACGCCGCCCTCCACCAACACTTCGGCATGCGCCCCGAAGCCTTGCTGCCCATCGAATGGATCTTCCACGCGGGCGCGATCCTCGCCGTAGCCGCCCTGCTGATCTCTATCCATACCCACACTCGCCACAGATCGACAGAACGCCACACCGATCCCGTTACCGGGCCAGCATGACCTGGGCGCCTTAGCACGGAACAAGATCGAACTCTCACGAGGTGTTCTAAGGCGGACTCCACTGGCCAACCAAGACCATCGACTCTGGTCTGCCAATCTTCCGCGTAGCCCCGGGATGTCCCATACCGACCGCTCAACCTGTTCGCAGAGCAACCATCGCGGCGGATCCACCATCAGCTGTCGAACGTGCGGCGGCACAGCCGCTTGTTCCACGTTCAGCGCAAAGTAGTCACGACAGGCTCGGTCGAGTTCGGAAGACTCCCGTCGGACTACCACGCCGCCCTACTGGTGCAGGTGGATCCAACGGCACAGAAGGTCCGCCACGTATGTACGCTGTTCGTCCAATGTCATGCGAGCCGGCGTGTTCTCTTGGACATGACGGCCGCCTTCCAGGGGCGAAAGATTGTTCGCTGCCTGGGTGAGCCGCCCTTGCGAGGAGGTCGACAGCCCCAGCGCGTTCTCAATGCCCTTCGGGTCAACGAACTCTTTGCGGGCATACTCATGGATCATGTAGTAGTCCGCAGACGTGCGATTCAGCCGACCATTCAGCCACAACGCATTTCGCAGGTTCTTGCTTGTGTCGATGCCACGACGTGCTCGAGCCGCCAACTGTTCGATCTCACCGCCAACTCGCGCGTGCCCGAGTGCCGCCCCTAGAAACACGTACTGGTTACCAGCATCATCACAGACAGATCCGTCGCCGAGTCCGCCCCGCTGTTCCTCACGCAGTTGACCTGCCTCTGGTCTCCAGGCACGTAGCACGCCGAGCAGAGTCTGAAACCGCGCGACCGCGTCGACACGTGTGGACGCGGCCCGCGGATCACCTTCCACGCGGATCCGAAGCCCATTCGCCGTCGGACTCCGGGTCATACAACCCGGGAACACAACGTCCCCGATCTCAAGCAGTAAGTTTTCGTCGGCCCCCTGACACAGTGCCGGCGCTGGGAACGAGATCATCCCGTCATCTTGCCAGTCAGTGCCGCTCCGAGCAGAAAGCCAACGACCGTGCCCCCGAACCGCTAGCCGCGATCACGTACACCCGCGAGGGCAGCATGTTCATCCCCGTCGGCAACGGCGAGGCACTCGCGCGGGATTCGTCAGCTGACTGGGTTCGACGTTTGGCGTCTCGTTCGCTGGTCGTGATGAGGGTGTCGGCGGGGAAGTGTTGTACGGGGTGGGCCATGGGCAAGGGGGTCAGGCCGCATTGGGCGCGCATGCCGTCGAGGAGCAGGGCGAGGTAACGGCGCCACAGGTCGGGTTGACAGGTGTGTTCGGTGATGGCGCCGAGCATCAGCTGGATGATGGCGAAGTCGAGCGGGAGGATGTCGGGGCGGAGGCCGCGTTGTTCTTTTGCACGTGCGACAAGCTGTTCGAGCAGTGGGGCGACTCGGTCGGGTCATCTGGGTGTGGCGTTGGGGGCCGTCGCCGGTGCCGAGCAGGACCTCACGCAGGCCCCGGTCCATGGCCTGCACCTCGCAGACCTTCTCCAGGCAGACGGACAGACCAATCCAGGCGGCGGGTTCGCCCAGTTCATCATCGGCCCCGGCACGAACCTGTCCATAAAGGACGACCTCGCCGCGGTGAAAGCGGCCAATCCGAGCACCTACGTCTCTCCGGACGGCCCGCCGTTCGCGCTGTTCCACACGCTATGTCGTGCAGGATGGTAACCACGATGACATGACCTTCATGTCGGGCGACCCGAACTCCCGCCAAGCTGTGGTCGTCCGAGCGGGTGGTGGGCCAGATCGTGAGCTTCCTCAAGGACACTCTCGGCTAGCGGAATGTGTAGATGATGGTGTCCGTGCTGAACCGGACGTCCGGCGTGAGGCTGTTGGACACCGCGACCAGCAGTTCGTCGCCGTCCGGGAACACGGCCACATCGGTGCCGCCCGATGTCGGGAAGTCGTCGACCTCGATCAGCCGAGTGCCGTCCCATCGGTAGATCTGAGATTTCAGGGCAGTGATCGGCTGTTCCCTTGTGCCGCGGACGAAGTTGACCCGGATCAGGTGCAGCTCTCCCCCGCGGTCGATCACCGCGAACTCGCGTCCTCCCGTACCGTCGAGGGTCTGGTGCAGGGTGAAGTTGTTGCCATCCCAGCGATACAGCAGCGAGTCGCCGGTCAGCACCGCGCACGCCAGGTACGTCACACCGTCCACAGTGAACGTGGCGAACGCTCGTCCACCGGCCTCCGCCAGCTTCTGGTACCCGACGAACCGCTCTCCATCCCACCGGTACAACACCGACGGCACGATATTGTCCGCGTGCGCCAGGAAAATCTGCCCGTCCAGCTCGACGAGGTGCCAGTTGTAGGCCCACTGCGACTGGATCTCCTGGAACGGCACGAACTTCGAGCCGTCCCACTCGAAGATCTGCGACGGCTGGTTGCGCTCCGGGTACAAGCTGACACCTTGGGCGAGCGCCAGGAAATGCCGGTCACCGATGGTGAAGTGCCGCCACTGCTTGGCCGCAAACGTGGAAATGGACTGGTACGGCTCGAACTTCTCACCGTCCCAACGATGGATGACCGAATCGGTCGCGTACTCGTACGGTCCCCGACCTGAACGGATGCTCGCCGCCGCAAGGAAAGCGTCCTCACCGATCGTGAAGAACTCGGCGTCCTCGCCTCCCGGCGCCGCGATCCGCTGATGCAGGGCGTATCCATGCCGATCGCGGCGCATCACCAGCAGGTCTGTGGTGCTGTCACCGCCGTTCATACCGCCCGGCGTGTCCTGGGCGTCCATCGCCAGCTGTGGGATGGCGAGGTACCGCTGCCCCGCGATGACGAACGGGGTGACGCCGCGCGCGCCTGAGGTCGATATCCGGTCCCTGGCTCGCAGCAGTCGCATCACACACCTAATGAACCTGAATTCACTTTCAGATAGCCTACCACCATGGCGGACCTGCTGGACCGGCTGCGCGAGGGCCGGCTGACGCTGATGATGGGCATCCGGACCGCCCGGACCCCGGACGTCATCCGGATCGCCAAGGCCACCGGCCACCACAGCGTGCTGATCGACCTGGAGCATTCCGCGATGTCGCTAGACACCGCGGCGACACTGGCGGCGGCGCGGGCGACCTCGGCCTGACCCCGGTCGTCCGCGTGCCGGAACGCGAATACGGCGCCATTGGCAGGCTGCTCGACTGCGGTGCACAGGGCATCATCGCGCCGCGGATCGAGACCGTGGCCGAGGCACGAACCCTGACCCGGGCCTGCCGGTTCCCGCCCCGCGGCCAGCGCTCGCAGCTGGCGATGCTGCCCATGCTGGGCATGCGCCCCACACCTGCGCGTGAACTGAGCCCCGAGATCGACGCCGCAAACGATCGTGCAGGCCCTATTGGAAACTCCGCTCGGCATCGGCAACGCCGACGAGATCGCCGCGCTGGACGGCCTGGACATGCTCGGGATCGGCGCCAACGACCTCACGACCGAACTGGGCGTGCCCGGGCAGTACGAGCTGGTCCGCGATGCCGTCGCCGTGTGGGAGCGGCATGTAAACGGCACGGGAAGCTGCTCCAGCTGGGCGGGACCGGCGACCTGGAGCTGTTGAAAAGCCTTGTCCCGCTGGGTGTCTGCCCGTTGTATCTGACCGGAATGGACAGTGATCTGGTCTACTCCGGTTCGCTGGCAAGGGCTCGGCAGATCACCTCGGCGATGAGCTAGCCGAGCGCCGGTTCAGGCCATAGTCGAACCTGGCGTCGCACGGCGAATACCTTCGCAGGCTCAAGCAGATCGGCGAACGGCTGTTCCTGCCGCCACGGACGTGGCGGCCCATCTCTACCAAGTGTTCCTCAAGCTCGGGATCGCCTCCCACGCGGCATTGAGCGATGCGTTGAACAAGCTGAAGGGCGCCACCGTGGCGGAAGTCGCGGGCAGCCGTGCCGTCTACTAGTCCAAGCCGGCCGCCGTGGTCGATCTGATCAACCAAGCCGCGCTGTGATGGTGGCCGATTCCTTTCTGTGGTGACGGAGGTCTACCTGGGCGACCGCTACGAAAGAGAGCTGATCGCCGTGAGCATTCCCGCCACCATGCGTGCCCTTCAGCAGACCTCGCTGGAGGGCACGCAGGACATGCACCTGATCACCGACGCACGGGTACCGGAGCCGGGCCCGGGTGAGGTCCTGATCCGGGTCGAGGCCGCCGGGGTCAACTTCGCCGACATCTCCAGGGCCACCGGCACCTTCCTGGGCGGCCCGCAACCGCCGTATCTGGCGGGGTTCGAGGCCGCCGGTGAGGTCGTGGCCGGCCCGCAATCGGGAACCCGCGTGACCGGCGTCGGATATGGGGCCTTCGCCGAGTACATGGTCCTGCCCGCGGCGATGCCGGCGCCGGATGGCTGGTCCGCCGAGCAGGCGCTGGGCCTGGCGGTGAACTGGCCCACCGCATTGGCCGCCCTCAAGCCCCTGGGCACCATCGCCGCCGGGGAGACAGTCTTGGTCCACGCGGCGGCGGGCGCTACCGGCCAGGCGGCGGTCACGATGGCCAAGCACTATGGCGCGACGGTCATCGGTACCGCCTCGCCAGGCAAACACGAGACGGTGCTCGCGCTGGGCACGGACCACGTACTGGACTCGCGAGATGTGGACCTTGCCGCCGAGGTGCAGCGGTTGACCGGTGGTGCCGATCTCGTGCTGGAGTCCGGTGGCGGCGCCACGTTCCAGGCCAGCCTGGCCGCGGCGAAACCGGTCACCGGCCGGGTCGTCGTCTACGGCCTGGCGGGTGGCGAAGCCGCGATCACCAACTGGGAACTGGTGTACCGGCACCAGGTTCGGCTCATCGGCCTCAACATCGGCGCCCTGATCCAGAACGCGCCCCGGATCTTCGGCGAACTCATGGGTGAGCTGTCCGCGCTCATCGCCGGAGGGGTCCTCACGCCCGTTCGCCCCACGGTGTACGACCTGGCCGACGGGCCGAAGGCGCTCGCCGAACTGGCTGCCAGGGCGACCGTCGGCAAACTGGCCCTGCGGCCCTGACCTGGGCTTCGATTCCTTTCCGCACTCGTCCCAGTCGTACTGTGACGAGGAAAGGAGCCGCGCATGGCAGGCAGGGTGCGGGAGGCGGCGGACCAGGACCGGTTCGCCGCCGAGACCGAGCAGTTCCGCCGGGAGTTGCTGGCGCACTGTTACCGCATGGTCGGTTCGGCGCACGATGCCGAGGACCTGGTGCAGGAAACGTATCTCCGGGCCTGGCGGTCGTACGCCGCGTTCGAGGGCCGGGCGTCGATCCGGTCCTGGCTCTACACGATCGCGACCAACGTCTGCCTGACTTCGTTGGCGCCGCGCCGGATTCGGGTCCTGCCCTCCGGCCTGTCCGGTCCTTACGACGGACCCGGCCGCCCGCCGGTTCTCGCCGCGCCGGGCGAGGTCCCGTGGCTGGAACCGTTGCCGGACCACTGGATCGAGGATCCCGCCGCGGCGGTGGTCGCTCGCGAGTCGCTGCGGCTGGCGCTCATCGCGAGCCTGCAGCACCTGCCCGCCCGCCAACGCGCGATCCTCCTGCTGCGCGAGGTGCTGGCGTTCTCCGCCGCCGAAACGGCCCAGATCCTTGGCACCACAACGGCAGCGGTGAAAAGCGGCCTGCAGCGCGCCCGGGCCCGGGTGGCCGAACTGGAGCCCGAAGAGCTGCTCGAACCCACCGACCAGCGGGCACGCGCGTTGCTGGAGGGCTACATCGCGGCCTTCGAACACTCCGACGCTCGACTGCTGGAACAAGTACTGCGCACAGACGCCACCCTGGAGGCGACACCGTTCCGCGACTGGTACGCGGGCCGGGTGAACTGCATCCACGTGCTTGACGCCTACGTGCTGGGCACGCCAGGCGAATGGCAGATGATCCCCACAACCGCCAACGGCCAGCCCGCCGCAGCCGTGTACCACCGGGACACCGATGGTGTGCTCCGCGCACACGGCATCGTGGTGCTGGCGCCAACCGCCACCGGCATCTCCCGCGTGATCGAGTTCCACGACCCGGCGTTGGTCGAGATGTTCGGCATTGCCCGTGTCCCAGCGTAGATACCCGGACAAGCCGCCACCGGTCACACACCGCGGTGCAGGTCCTCGAGAGCGTCCTTGATAACGGTGTCCGGTGCCACACCAGCCACTCGGCCAGCTCGGCCGCGGCGTGGTCGGCCTTGGCGCATTCGATCCCGGTCTCCAGGGCGATGTGCGTGCACTCCGGTGGCAGGCGCGTGCGCAGATAGTGGTCCAGCGCTCGGCTGGTCTCGGCGGAGACCGCACCCTGGATCCGCAGTACGACGGTTCCCTCGGCCCGGTTGCCGGAGGCCGGCTGGATGGACAGCTCGTGGTCCTGGCTGCCGCTTTTCCTGATGGCGGCCGCCTGTACAGCGTTGGCGACCGCGCGGGTCACCCGCTGGATACAGGTCTCACTCAGCGTGCCGTCCGGCCGGATCTCCTCCGCCAGCAGCGTCGGCTCCTTGACGGCGTGCGTTGGTAAAGGCGGCGCCCCCGCGGCCACATCCGACCACTTGCAGTTGGGCCGAGTTCGACCCGATGTCCAGCACGGCGAGTCTCATCCTGCCCAGATACCCGCCCAGCGCCGCCCACACACCGGAGATCGACATGTGTGAAAGTGCGGGAAGTTCGCGTGGGTTCGCTAGTCCGCGCCGGGCAGTCGTGCCCGGCCGCCAGCCAGGCTCGCGAACAGGTCGCCGGACTCGGCGACCCGGTCCAGGACGTCCGCCGACGTGAACACCAGCTGGGCCGGGCGGCGGCATTTGTGCACCTCGTCCCAGGTGATCGGGGTGGCGGCCGTCGGTTGGTCACGGCCGCGCAGGGAGTACGGCGCGATGGTGGTCTTGGCGGTGTTGTTCTGGCTCCAGTCAATGAAGACCTTGCCGGTGCGGTGGGTTTTGGTCATGGTGGCGGTGATCCGCTCGGGGGACTCGCGGGCGAGCTTCTGCGCCAAGGTTTTCGCGTACCGCGAGGGCCGGTCGCGGTTGTCTGCCTCGATCGCGCAGTAGAGCTGCATGCCTTTGCCGCCGGAGGTTGTGGCGAACGGCGTGAGCCCGTCGGCTAGCAGCAGATCGCGGAGCCGCTCGGCGACCAGGCAGCAGTCGACGATCGTCGTGCCAGAGCCGGGATCGAGATCGAACACCAGCCGGTCCGGCGCGTCCCGTCCACCCTCGACAGTCCACTGTGGAACATGAAGTTCGAGTGCGGCCATGTTCGCCGACCACACCAGCGCGGGCAGTTCATCCAGCAGTGCGTAACGGATCGTGTCACCACTACCGCGAGAACCACTGCTTGGCAGCACCACGGTTGGCAGCCAGTCCGGTGCGCCGAGCGGCACGTTCTTCTCGAAGAAGCTCTCCCCCTCGACGCCGTCCGGAAACCGGATGAACGTCACCGGGCGGTTGCGGATGTGCGGCAGCATCACCGGCGCGATCCGCGAGTAGTAGTCGATGACTTGCGCTTTGGTGAAGCCACTGGGATACAAGACTTTGTCCAAATTGGACAGGATGAGTTTCCGGTTGCCCGCGCGGACAGTGACCCGGCTGCCGCTGGTTGTTGCGGGCTGCGGGTTCGGCGCGAACGGGCGCGGGGCGATGACCTCGCCGGGCGCGCGATCCGCGCGCAGGCCCCGCCAGGAGGTGTGCCGCAGCCGTCCCGCACCGCGGGTGAACTGCCGGTACTGGACCTCGCCGACCAGCTCGGGGCGGACCCACCTCGCGCGGACCGTGTCCTCCCGGGGCGGCGCGGTCACGAACGGGTGGCCGCGCCGCTCCATGGGCTGCAGGCGGGCTTGCAGGTCGTGGCGGTCCTGTTCGCTGAACCCGGTGCCGACATCACCGATATAGACCAGGTCGCCGGTGTCCGGGTCGTGC
>CBIMJO010000164.1:0-10893 GCA_966244135.1 uncultured Actinocrispum sp.
TGGAGTTCTGCGACCACCTGCCCACCAACGCCACCGGAAAGATCCTCAAGCGGGTGCTGCGCGATCGCTACATGAGCTCCTCGGCATAGGGTTTCGGCCATGCTCCCAACCAACGTGTTCGGACGCACCGGGCATCGTTCCACCCGGGCGATCTTCGGCGCCGCCGGCCTGGGCTCGATGAGCCAGGCCCGCGCCGACGCCACGCTCGCCGTGATCGATTCGTATGGCGTGAACCACATCGACACTGCGGCTGGCTATGGCGACGGGCGCGTGGTCATCGACCGCAACCGCATGACCGGTGGGGGCGTCACCGCCGGCATCGACTTCTCCTTCGCCCTGATCGGACTACTCGCCGGCGACGAGACCGCCTCGCTGATCCAACTGCTGTGCGAGTACAACCCGGCCCCGCCCTACAACACCGGCCACCCGGACGTCGCGCCCGCACCGCTGGTCGCCACCGCGCGCGGGTTCGTGCAGTCCATGGCGCCGGAACTGTTCGCGCGGGTCACCCAGACGGCCTGATTCCCGCTTAGGTCCCAGGCCGCTCCGCCGGGACCGGGCCAGCCCTCACCACACCTGCCTACCGCGGGTGTGCCCACTCCATCCGCCGCGGACGACCGCGAAGCGACGCCTGTGCTGGTCGAGAATGCGGTAATCCAGTTTGACCTGGGCGATCGTGACGTCCGATGATCGGCGGCCGTGTCTGTTCGTCTGGTCTACCGACTGTCTGTCCAGGTGCTGTCCTGGCTGGCTCTGCTCGCTCGGTCGTCGGCCTCGAAGAACGCGGAGATACTCGCCTTGCGCCACGAGGTCGCCGTGCTGCGACGCAACAACCCGAGACCTCGCCTACCCTGGCCGGATCGCGCAACCCTGGCCGCACTTTCCCGAATGCCGCCCAAAGCCCTACGCACCCACCGGATAGTCACACCCGCAACGTTAGTGCGCTGGCACCGCAAGCTGATCGCAGCGCGGTGGCGACAGCCCAAGCCACCGGGTCGTCCACCGATCAGCCACGAACTGGTTACGTTCATCCTGCGCCTGGCGAGGGAAAACCGGACCTGGGGCGTGGTTCGCATCCAGGGCGAGCTACGTCGCCTCGGCCACCGGGTCGCCGCCTCGACCATCCGCAAGATCCTGCGCGTCAACGGAGTCCCGCCATCGACACGCCGCGACGACACCTGGCGCACCTTCCTACGCGCCCAAGCCGACACCCTGCTCGCGATCGACTTCTTCCACATCGACACAGCGACACTGAAGCGGCTGGCTGTACGTCGCATTCGTCATCGAAATCAAGACACGCACAGTCCACCTACTCGGTATCACCGATCATCCAACCGCAGACTGGGTGGCTCAGGTCGCCCGCGGACTGGCCAGCGATCTGGAGGACGCCGGGCGCCGATTCACACACCTCATTCGCGACCGTGACGCCAAGTTCGGTACCGCCTTCGACACGATCCTCTCCTCCATCGGCATCCAGATCGTGCTCACCGCACCGCAGACCCCGCGGATGAACGCCTTCGCCGAGCGCTGGATCGGCTCCGTCCGTCGAGAATGCACTGACCGGATCCTCATCACCGGAGAAAGACACTTACGTCATGTGCTTGACATCTACGTCGCCCATCACAACGCCGGGCGCAGCCACCAAGGCGACAGGATGCTTCTGCGTGCTCCCGACGATGTCCCGAACATGATCCCGTTCTCTGCCCGGATCGACACGATCCAACGCCGGCAGCGCCTCGGCGGACTACTCAACGAGTACCGGCCCGCTGCGTGAAAGTCCAGCCAGAACCTGTAACCGAGTTTCCGACCAGGACAGGCGTGACGGTCGCCTGGGTTCACCCGTTCGGTAGCTGGTCGTGGAGGCGTTCGAGTCCGTCGAAGAGCAGGTCGAGGGTGAACTCGAACTCGGTCTGGCTGTCGCACCAGCCGAGTGCGGAGTCGGTGACGTCGTGGAGTTCGGCCGCCACCATGGCCGCCAGGTGCGGCAGGGTCGCTGCCATCGCGGACATGTCCGTCTCCGCGGTGTCGACCTCGATGCTTCCGCCGGCCGATACCGGGCTGAAGACCTCCTGCGCGAACCCCAGCGGCAGGCTGCCCAGCGCGTGCATCGCCCGGTGGGCGAGGTGATAGGAGAACCCGGCGTCGATGAGCGTGCCGGCTATCTCGTCGTAGTAGGCGTACACACCGGCCGGAACGGTTGTGCGTGAGTGCAGCAGCCCGGGCGCCCACGAATGACGCAACATGACCTGACGCGCGGCGAGAAACCGCTGACGTAACCGCACACGCCAGCCGTCCTGCGTGTCGACATGGTCGGCCGCAGCGGTGATCTCGGCGATCACGGCCGCGGCAACACCGTCGAGCAGCGCCTCCTTGGCGGGCAGGTGATAGTAGAGCGACATGGCCTCGACATCGAGGGCAGCGGCGAGACGACGCATCGTCAGCGACTGAATTCCCTCCGTGTCCGCCAGGGCGACAGCCGCCGCCAGCACGCGCTCACGGTTGAGCGGTTTCCGGGACGCCTTCGCTGCCACTGAAACTCTCCTCAATCTTGCCTGTACCTTACAACGTATGGTTACCTTACGCGATAAGGTAGGGAAGGTGCGAAGGGGTCTCGCATGAAGGCTGCGGTGCACACCAGGTACGGCCCGCCGGAGGTCGTTCGGATCCGCGAGGTGGACAGGCCGCCGGTCGGGGACCGGGACGTGCTCGTCCGGGTGCACGCGACGACGGTGAACCGGACGGACTGTGCCTACCGGGCGGCCAGGCCCTTCTTCATGCGACTGCTCACCGGCATCGCCCGGCCCCGGCGGACCATCATGGGAACCGAGTTCGCCGGACAGGTCGAAGCGGTCGGCCGTGGTGTCACGTCCTTCTCGGTCGGCGACCGGGTGTTCGGCTACAACGAGGGCGCGTTCGGCGCGCATGCCGAGTACCTGTCGGTGCCGCAGGACGGGTCGATCGCGACCGTGCCGACAGGCGTCACCTTCGAGCAGGCGGCTCCCGGTACCGAGGGAGCTCACTACGCGCTCGCGTGCATCAGGCACGCGGGGACCCGGGCCGGACAGGACGTCCTCGTCTACGGCGCGACCGGGGGGATCGGCTCGGCGGCCGTGCAGTTGCTGAAGAGTCTCGACGTCACCGTGACCGCGGTGTGCGCCACGGAGAACCTGGCGCTGGTGAAACGCCTGGGCGCGGACCGGGTCGTCGACTACACCGCAGGGGACTTCACCGAGGACGAGCAGACCTACGACGCGGTGTTCGACGCGGTGGGCAAGAGCACGTTCGGCCGCTGTAGACGACTGCTCAAACCCGGTGGGGTGTACCTGTCCTCGGAGCTGGGGCCCTGGGCTCAGAACCCCATGCTGGCATTGGTCACCCCCCTGCTGCGCGGTAAGAAGGTGAAGTTCGCGTTCCCGCGGGACAACCAGGCCATCGTTCGCCACCTGCGAGAGTTGATCGAGTCCGGGGACTTCACGCCGGTCATCGACCGCCGGTATGCACTGGACCAGATCGTCGACGCCTACCGGTATGTGGAGACCGGACAGAAAATCGGCAACGTCGTGATCACCGTCGCACACGCGGACTGACCGACGACGTCACGGACAGCCCTTTCAGTCTCTGACAGGCAAGAAAGCGTAACTTTCATGAGAATCTCGGGAACAAATTCGGTGAGAACCGTGCACGAACAACCTGGTCGCGACAAGCAGCGGCGATAGGCCCGGCGAGAACCTACATGAACCTTGCAGTTTCCGTGCAAGAACGACAGTTTCCGTTTGTAGACGGTACCTGTCTGATATCTCGGCCAGACACCGCGGGATGGGCTGCCTCTCGCTCTTCCGCCGGTGACGGTGACAGGGCAGGCACGGGCAGTCCAGGTGATCACGTAGCGTCAAGAACTTCATGATCACCGATGCCCGTGCCCGCCCGGTGTTCAGGAGCCACAGTCATCCCAACAACATCATTTGCCGGGGTCGCTTAGGCGAAGATCTGCCATCCGATGCCGATCTGGCTGCCGGTGCTGTACGGCGCGCTGTTGCTGCCGCCGTTGGCATACAGCCAGAGCGTCCCGTCCGGCCGTGAGGCCACTACGTCAGTTCGCGAGTCTCCGGTCACGTCGCCGACCAGGATGCGGTCGAACTGCTGCCACGCGGTGCCGATCTGGCTGCCCGTGCTGAACGGCGCGCTGTCGCTGCCGCCGTTGACATACAGCCAAAGCGTGCCGTCCGGTCTGGCCGCCACGATGTCGGCTCGGCCATCGCCGGTCACATCGCCGCCGAGGACCCAGCTGAATTGTTGCCATGCCGTGCCGATCTGGCTGCCCGTGCTGAACGGCGCGCTGTCGCTACCACCGTTGACATACAGCCAAAGCGTGCCGTCCGGTCGAGCGGCGACGAGGTCTGCTCGCTCGTCGCCGGTCACGTCGGCGAGCGTGATATTGCGGAACTGTTGCCATGCCGTGCCGATCTGACTGCCCGTGCTGAACGGCGCGCTGTCGCTACCACCGTTGACATACAACCAAAGCGTGCCGTCCGGCCTGGCCGCCACGATGTCGGCTCGGCCATCGCCGGTCACGTCACCGGCCAGGAACCAGCCGAACTGTTGCCATGCCGTGCCGATCTGGCTGCCCGTGCTGAACGGCGCAGTGTCGCTACCACCGTTCGTGTACAGCCACAACGTCCCATCCGGCTTACGAGCGACGAGATCGGCCCGGCCATCGCCGGTCACGTCACCGGAAACCACGCCGTTGACCCCGGAGAGCCCATCGACGATGTTGTTGTACCGGTAGGCCGCATAATGGCCGGTCGGGTGACCGGCAAGCGAGGTGTCGTTGAACGCCGCGTGAGTGTAGTGCCGCATCGGGTTGCCACCGAAGCTGTAGTACGAGAAGTGCACGTGGTCGGGCTCCCACGCCTCGAACAGCACCACGTGCCCGTCGCCGATGTCATCGAGTATGTCGCCGGGCAGCAAGTCGTTGCGGTTGATCGCATGTGAGACGCTCGGCAGACTGCTGGTGTTGAGCCCGCCGTATTGGCCAGGGCGGAGGTGCCACGCCATCGACACCATGCCGGAGCAGTCCGGCCCATACTTGTGCCCGCCGTCGACGTCAGTGACCAGCGTGTTCGGCTCGCGCGACCGGTCGTACCGCAGCGGTGGGTTGCGGGTGTACCAGTCCCGCGCACGATCGAGCGTCTCGGATCGGGTGATCTGTCCACCGGCGGCAGATTCCGCGGCCCGTTGGGCGGACTGGGGTCTGATGACCTGCGCGTCAACAGCCGCCGATTGAGCGTCCGCGGCGCCTGGTACGGCGACCGCGGCCAGACCCAGCAGCATCCCGGCGAACGCCAAACGGCGCGCGAGATCTGAGATCGCACACAATAATGATTTGAATTTGGACACGGCTGTTCCTTTCAGCAATTGGCTCCGGAATTTCTGGCTCGAGGCGAATTGTCAATAGTTCAGAAAACGAGCGCACCGGGTGGTGTGATTCACTTTTCGCGCCCCCCTCAGCGCGTCACTGGGGCACCGTTCCAAACAGCGCGGCAAGTACTGTCATCGCCCGGTCGACAGCGGCGGCTCGCGACGCGGCGAGGCCGCGGAGATCGGCTCGCTCGTCCCCCGTCAGCATTTCGGCGTACTTCGTCGCCAGCATCGACGCAGTTGTCGGTACGCCCGCATCATACGCACAGGCCGCATCGGTGACGGCTACCTCGACTTCGCGTTCCCGCAAAGCCGGCGTCGCACCGAGTTGGCGATAGCGCTGGCCAAGTTCAGCCTTGGCATGAGATGGCGATGTGTAGTGATGGCCGTGTCGCTCCATGCAACCTGCCCAATCCACTATCGCGGCCTTGTAGGCGGGATCGGCGCGGATCTCGTGATCGATCCCGTGGGCGAGGTCCTGAAGCACATAGAAAACACGCGCCGCCATGTAGGGAGAGCCGTAGAGCTGGGCGCGGCTTTCCGCGATGCACCCATCGGTGGGAAAGGTGAACCGTTGACCGCGGCGCACGTCGATCCACGCACGCTTCCCATCGGTGCCCATCAGCGCCGTTTGGTAAGCGACCTGCCGGTCGGCAGGCCATTGTTCGACCTCGCGGTCGCTGTCGGAAAGCGGTGGTTGTCCAGCCCCGGGTGCGTACCCGTTGTACAACCCGTACCCGGCGCGGCGGCGGGACTCCATGTCCGGATGCCATTCGTCGTCCTGTGCGGCGACGGTGGTGTACTGAGCGGTCGAATAGGGAAGGCCACGCGCCGCCATACAGCGCCGCGTGAGTTCTCGCTCTGCTCGATCCAGGCGCTTCTCGTCTTCGACATAGGACTCGGTCCGCACCACCGAGTCCAGCGCCGTCGCATCCAGCGTGACGTCAGCGCCGCCGGTTGCCGGCTGCCCAGTCGCGCAGCCGGCAACCGCCAGGACACCGACCACGAAGCAAGCGAGGGCCGCGGGCCGCGTGGCTGTGCGCATGGCCTGACTCACCTTTCTCCGATCCGTCGGCAGCTACTGGTCAGCCGCAGTTGATCCAGTCGTTGGAACTGATCTCGTCGTTCCAGTTCCGGATCGGCCAGGTGATGTAGTGGTCCGTCAAGTTGATGTAACCGTTGCCGCGCAGGACTTCGAGAGCGGCACCGTTGAAATCGCCGTCCGCCCAGACCCGTGCCGTGCACGAACGGCCGTTGTTGATGATGCTCGAAGCGCAGTTGTCCCACGTGCCGCTTTGACAGGTCCCCTGCCGGAACACGCCCCACGCGGCATTGGTGCCGTTGACCCGGCCTTTCGCCCCTTTCTGATTGATATCCACCCAGAAACACAGATCGCCGGCGTTACACGACGTGTCCTGCGCCGTGCGGGCGCCGGCCGGCGCTGATACCGCCGAAGGGTTGTCGGGTTGTGCTGGCGCCGGCGCGGCACTGGCGCCGGGGGCGAACAACATGGCCCCTGCGACCATCACGAGGCCGAGCATCGTGGCGGCAGCTGATCTTCGGGATTTCATTTTGTGAACCTCCATTGTTCGGACTGCGCGATGGGCCGTCCGGGCGAACCGGCAAGCCATCTGCTGCGGCCTTCTTCGCGTTGCCGACGGTGCAAGCCCGCGTCCTCCGGTTGGCCTCAAAGTGTCATTCCCACAGCACATCAAGGCCGTCACGACAGGCGACGGCGCTACGATCTGGGCTATCAGGATGGCGGGCGGGGGGCGGACGGGATGGATTTCCGCGTGCTGGGTGCGCTGGAGGTCTGGTCAGGTGAAGGCAGAATCGTTCTCCCGGGCAGCCGGCACGAGCGGATCCTGGCCGCATTGCTGCTCACGCCCAACTCGGTGGTTTCCGTCGCGAGACTTGCCGAAGCGATCTGGGACGACGCCCCACCGGCGACGGCCGCCAAACAGGTGAAGAATTGTGTCTCCGTTCTCCGTGGGCGGCTGGGCAACGCGAGTGCCACCATCGTCACTGATGGTCCGGGTTACCGGGTAGCCGTCGCCGACGATGAACTCGACTCGTTGCGGTTCGAACGCGAACTCGTGGTGGCTCAAGAGTTGGCTGCCGAAGGCAAGTTGCGCCGGGCGGTCGACGTGGTGGGGGCTGGGCTGGGACTGTGGCGTGGTCCCGCGCTGGACGGGCTGGACGCCAGGGTGCTGGCCGGCCCGATCACCCGACTGAACGAGCAACGGATCAATGCCATGGAATTACGTGCGAGCTGGCAGCTTGAACTTGGCGACTACCACGCGGTCATCGAGGAGCTGACCGAACTGATCGCGCGATATCCTCTACGCGAGCGACCGCACGCGCAGCTGATGATGGCGCTGGACGGCAGCGGTCGGCAGGCCGATGCGCTGGCCGTGTTCCGTGAGCTGCGCGAGCGGCTGGTGGAGGATTTGGCGGTCGAGCCCAGCAGCGAGCTACAGCAACTGCACGCGCGCATCCTCGCCGGATCGTCGGGCGCGCAGCCACGCGCCGAACTCACGGTGAGCATGCGCGCGGACGACAACGACATCCCGTCGGTACAGATGAGCCGAGCGGTACGGCACCTGGCCGGCGCGGTGCGCCGGCAATGGACCGCCGAGGCGGAGTTGCGGTCCCTCAACCGGCCCGAACCGATTCCGCTCACCTGGTCCAGTACGGGACGGCCCGTATCGGCACAAGCCGCCGCCGTCTTGGGCGGCGGCTCAGACCGGTGCGAGCGGTTCGAGCTGAGTGGTGATCTCGGTGATCTGGTAGCCAAGTTCCGGCAGATACCGTCACGCCAATTGGTGGTCCTCGGGGACCCCGGTGCGGGCAAGTCCGTGCTGGCGATCCTGCTGACCCTCGGTCTTCTCACCGAATCCCCCGCCGGAGAACCGATCCCGGTGCTACTGCCGTTGGCGTCCTGGAATCCCCGCCGGCAGCACCTGGACCGATGGCTGGCCGGCAAGCTCCTGGAGGACTACCCGGGGCTGGGCAATACCGCCACGTACGGCCCCGATGTAGCGTTGCGGCTGGTCCACCACGGCAAGATCATCCCCATCCTCGACGGCCTTGATGAGACCCCACCCGCGTTGCACGCTGCCGCGATCGACGCGCTGGACCAAGCCGTCGCCGGTGGTCGTCCTCTTGTGGTGACCTGCCGCAGTACCGAGTACGAGCAGGCGGTGCGCCGGACCGGAACGATTCTGACCCGGGCCGCCGTGGTGGAGATCGAGGCGGTCCGGCTCGACGCAGCCATCACCTCCCTCACCGCACGCACCCCGTCGGGAGACACACGCTGGCAACCGGTCACAGATCACCTGAGCCACCATCCCGACGGCGCGCTCGCCAATGCACTGCGCACGCCATTGATGGTCGACCTGGCCAGAACCGCCTATGCGCCAACGGATACCGACCCTGCCGAGCTGTGCGACACCACCCGCTTCCCGGACGCGGCAACAATCGAACACCACCTGCTGGACGCCTACCTACCGGCCGTCTACACCGAGCGACCCGCTCCGCCGGCACAGCAGGATCGCCCGCTGGCCAAGCGAATCTACGATGCGGCCCAAGCCGAACGGTGGCTCGGGTTCCTCGCCCGGCAACTGCATCACCAGCAGAGCCGAGACATCGCCTGGTGGCGCCTGGATCACGGCATCCCCAGGTTTGTAGTCGGCCTGTACCTCGGCCTGCCGACCGTGCCCCTGTTCGCGGCAGCCGGCTGGCTCGCCTCGAACGCGGTCAACGCGCTGATCTACGCCCTGTCCTTCGGGGCGGCGGGCTGGGTTGCCCACACGTTCGGCCGACGCCCCGGGCCGCTGCAGGTAGAACTGCGCTTTCACAACACTGCACGCCGTTTCCTGCTGAGGTTCGCGCTCGGTGTGCTGATCAGCGTCGCGCTTGGACTGGGCTGGGATCTACCCATCGAGATCACCGCCCTGCTCGCCATCGTCTTCGGCGCAGCGATCGGGGCGCATGTATGGCTGGACACACCCGTCGACGCGGACCGTGTCACCAGCCCGGCCACCAACCTGCGCAACGACCGGAGGGCCGCCTGGGCGTACACCCTGTCCTTCGCGACATGCCTCGGACTGTTCTACGCCATAGCCTTCCGGCTCAGCCACGAAACCGGCACCGGCAAGACACTCGGCGGCCACTTCGACCCGATACCCGCGGTCGCCGCCGGGCTCGCCGCAGCACTGCTTGGCCGCTTCCTGCTGGGCACCCCGGGCGCCGTCGCCTACATCGTGCCCGGGACGATCATCGGCGGACTGGTGTACCCGCACGCCTCGACTCCCCTGCACGCCATCATCGCCGGCGCCGCGTTCGGCATCGCCGCCGGCCTGACCGTGTGCCTGACTCGCGCCTGGGGAACCTTCGCACTGACCCGGCTCTGGCACGCCGCACACGGCCACCTTCCCTTACGGCTCATGCGATTCCTCGACGACGCTCACCATCGAGGCGTGCTCCGTCAAGTCGGCGCCGTCTACCAGTTCCGCCACGCCCGCCTACAAGACCGCCTCGCGACCCGCCCACGCATACCTGATCAGGACCGAACTTGAAACGGCCGAGGAAATGCCACGAGTTTGCGAGGAGGTCGAAAACATCAAGTCCCGCCACCTCGGGCATGCGGTGCGTCGCGTCGTGCTCTACCCACCATCGCTGCGCACGCCGGTCGAACTGGTCAGCACCCGCGACGAGTTTCGTGTCGCCGACATGCCCGGCATCTACTCACAGGCGCTTTCCCAAGCCAGGCAGGCAGGCGCGCGGGTGTGCCTTGGTGTCTCGTATCCGTCAAAGGAGATCAAGGCTCGCTTCACCATCGGCGCCGACGGCGCGCATTCGACAGTCGCACGCATGCTCGGGCTCGATGTCAACAAGCATTTGCTCATCGGTGTCGAGAAGGTGTTCCCAGTCAACGCAAGCGCATCCGTGCCGACGTTCCACTGCGTGCTCGATCCACGACTCGCGCCCGGCTACCTCGCCTGGCTCATCGATGACGGGCAGCACGCGCACGTCGGCCTGGCCGGACAGCCCGACCGCCTCCCCGCGCCACTCCCCCGGCTGCTCCGGTCATTCCTCGGCAGGTTCCCGGACGTGCCCACGCCGACCGGACCGGAACATCTCCGCGGCGGGCCGATCCCGGTCGGCGGCATCCTGCGCCGGATCGTCTGCCCCGACGGCCTGCTTGTCGGCGACGCGGCCGGCGCGGTGTCCCCGCTGACCGCTGGAGGACTCGACCCATGCCTGCGGATGGCAGAACTCGCGGCCGCTGTCACCGGCGACCACCTGCGCACCGGCGACCCATCAGTGTTACAGCACTACGACGGCGCAGCGTTGCGTGCCTGTTTCCACCTTCGGCTCCTGTTGCGCAATGTCTTTTCGCGCGTACGAAAACCAGCCGCGACTGAGGCGGCATTCACGCTGCTACGCACCCGGCTCGGACGGGCAGTCGCC
>CBIMJO010000165.1:0-10888 GCA_966244135.1 uncultured Actinocrispum sp.
TCGTCGCCCAGGGCGGCCGCGTTCGCCTCGGCCACCGGCCGCGGCATGCCGAACTGCATGCCGATGGCGACGCGGTCCTCCCAGGGCGCGTTCATCATCGCGGCGACCTCCCGCTCGCCCTCGTCCGGTGTCTGCCAGACCCGCGCGAAGACGTGCCACACGTAGTCGGGTTCGAACAGCCCGGCGACGTCACTGACCCAGCTGTGCAGCAGGTCGGGGCGGGCCATGGCCACGTTGATCACGTGCACCCCGCCCCAGTCGTGACCGATGAGATCGACCGGCTCGCCGAGTCGTTCCAGCTCGCCGATCAGCCAGTCGCGGTAGTCGATCATGGTGGCGCCGAACCCCTTGGGCAGCGGCGCGCCGAACCCGGGCGGCGACAGGCACGTTGTGTCGTCGCGGCCCAGCTCGGCCAGAAGCGGTCCCCAGATGGCGTCTGTTTCCGGGTTGCCATGTACGAACACTGTCGTCATCGCCGCGGCACACTACTCCGCCAACAGTCACCCTTGGGTCACGAATTGCCTGGTAACTCACAGCATCCGGCCGGCTACGCGACTGTCCACAGTCAACCCACGCGTGGGTGCACCCGGCTGTTGGTGTGGAGGTAGCGGGCACGGCCTCCGGTGACCTCGTAGATCGCGACGGTCTGGGTGTCCTCCATCGCATCCGCCGGTGGCATCAGGAAATGCGACTCGCTCACCGGGAGCAGCTCGTAGGTGAGCCGTTCCGGTTTCCGCAGGAACGCCGCCTGCATCGGGTCGATGAACAACGTCAGGTACAGCTTGCCGTCGTTGGCAGACACCTCGTACCGGGCGCCGGGCCGCTCGTAGACGCCTTCGTACTTCGACAGGTCCAGCTTGAGCGTCGGGTCCGGTGCGGGCAGGTCCGGGATTCCGTTCCGGACCTCACCGAACACCTTGCGGGCAAAGCTTTCCCGCGGCCCGCCGTTGGTCAGCACCACGATGGCCATGTCCGACTCCGGCAGGATCCGCAGCCGCGCGTTCTGGCCGATCGTGCTGCCGTCGCTGGCGTACACCGTTTCGCCGTTCCAGTCGCACACGATCAGGCCCAGCGCCCACTGTGGCCCGAACATGTACGGATCCGGGATGGACACCCGCGAGCGCATCATCTCGCGGACGCTCTCGGCCGAGACGATCCGCTTCCCGTTCGGCGCGATGCCTTCGTTGAGCAGAACGTGCGCCATCGCCAGGACTTCGCGGACGGTCGAGGTGATGGCACCGCCCGCACCGAACGCCCGCGGCAGGTAGTCCACCGGGGTGATGATCGGGCCTTCGTCCAGTGACCGGATCAGATGCCCAGTGGCGGCCCGGGTTTCGTCGACCTGCTCGCGCCAAGTGCTCGTGCTGGTCAAGCCCATGGGATCGAAGAGGCGGTCCCGCATGACGTCGTCCCAGCGTCGGCCATCCTGCACCTCCAGGATCCGCGCGAGGATCGCGTAACCCAGCGCCGCGCTGTAACCGTGGGTGTGGCCCAGCGGGAACACCTGCGGCGCGTCGGCGATGTTCGCCACCATGCGCTCGTAGACGTCCTCGTCCTCGCCGGGATCGCCGTAGGCCTCCTCGATTCCGTTGGTGTGGTTCAGCAATTGGCGTGGGGTGACCTTGGCGCTCACCTCGGGATCGGCCACCCGGAAGCCGGGCAGGTAGGTCTGGACCGGCTCGTCCAGGTCGACTTTGTCCTCGTCCACCAGTTGCATGAACGCCAGCGCGGTCCACGTCTTGGTCATGGAGCCGCATTGGTAGATGGTGTCCGTGGTCGCAGGGTTCCGCGTCTCCACGATCGTGACGCCGATCGCGCCCTCGGCGATCTGTCCTTTGTGGAGCACACCGACGGCGGCGCTCGGAATCCCGTACTCCTCCAGGAGTTCAGCGATCCGGGTCTCCATCATCGCGGGAGACCGACCGCGTTCGCGGCGTCCGCTTCGAAGAACTCTGTTGTCGCGTAGGCACCAGCGTGTGCCTCGAAGAACTCCCGGACACTGTCGACGGAGTCGTGGACGATGACGTTCACCGCCTTCGCTCCGCCCTTGCTCCCGACCGCCAGCTTCCAGGCGGCGCCCTTGGGGAGCTTGGCGTGCGCCTTCTTCAGGCTGTTCCAGAACTTGCCTTCGTCCGAGATCGTCGACACGGCCAGTACGTGCATCATCGTTCCTCCCTTTCCAGATGAACGAAAGCTACGTTGCGTTTCACATGTCGTCAACGACTTTGGGCCCGAAAATGACTGTGCCATAACAATCGTTGCAACCGAATTGTGAATGAACGCAACTCGCCGCATCGGGTCGTTGCGCTGTAGTGTGCGTGAACGCAAAGGAGGTGTGCCGATGCCAGGAGGCAGGCTGACTCACGAGGACCGCACACAGATCGCGGCCTGGCTGGATGATGGGCTCGGGTACGCCGAGATCGGCCGACGACTGGGCAGGCCGACGTCCACGATCAGTCGCGAGGTCGCCCGCAACAGCGCGTCCAGCGACTACCTGGCCGACCACGCCCAACAGGCCGCCGGCCACCGTGCCCGCCGCCGCAAGCCAGCCAGGCCTGCGTCCAACGGTCAACCGACAGAGGCGGTGCGGGACTTCGTCGACCGGTTCGCCGCCTTGCTGGCCGCGACCGGCATGCCGCGGATGACGGCCCGAGTGTTCGTTTGCCTGCTCACGGCCGACACCGGGGGTGTCACGTCAGCCGACCTCGTGCGGCTGCTGCAGGTCAGCCCGGCGTCGATCTCCAAGTCCGTCGGCTACCTCGAGGACATGGAACTGGTTGTGCGCCAACAGGATCCGGGTCGTCGCCGTGAGCGGTACCTGATCGACGACGACGTCTGGCTGCGCGCGTGGCAGGCCGACACCGGCGCCCACGGTCAGATCGCGTCCGCCGCACACCAGGGCATCGAGATCTTCGGCGCCGCCACCGCCGCCGGTACCCGTCTCAGCCGGATGGGCCAGTTCTTCGCCCGTCTCAGCGAACAGATGAGCGGCAGCACCCTCGCGGAGCCGATTGTCTATGACGCATTGACCGTGATCGCCGCGCTTGTGCACACCGGTCGACCGTGCACTGTGGACAGACTGGCCGCCGCGCTCGAATGGCACCTGGACCGCGTGACCGCCGCCCTGAACGCGATCCAGCACCGGCCAGCCATCGCCGACCCCCTTGCCCTGCAGACCGCCGGCCCCGACACCTACACCCTCGTCCCGAGACCCGATCGCCTCAGCCCCGCTCAACGGGCCGCACTCGCGCCGCGATAGGCACTGTGCGCCGAGATGGGCACCATCGTGCCCGGGAGGGACCTGCCGAAGGTCCCTGGCCGGCGGCACCACTCGGGCGCACGGTCGGCTTATGCAGACTTCGCGATGGATTCACAGATGGCCACCGTGGGTGTGGGTATTGGCGGGTGTGCTCGGCGTCGGCATTGTCGTGGCCGCCGTGCTTGTCTGGGGTGGCGACCGAACCGACACCGGCACGCTGGAAACAAGCCCACCACAGCCAACGGCCACCACACCCCTGACAGCGAGCACCACGCTGGTGCCGACGACCACGACACAACCAACGACAACCACCACCACAAGCAAGCGGCCGACGACCACCACCACGAAGGCAACGCCCGGCCGGGTTCCCGGGGTCGTCATCGCCAGCGCCGGGTCAGCAGGCGGCTCGCTGGAGGTCGCCGTGGTGTGGAAGGCGGTCGCGACGGCAACCGGCTACCAGATCTATCGCACTGACTCGGCCGGACATGGTGCCCGGCTCGTCGCCGACGTCAACATCGTCACCGGTCATACGACAGTCGCACCCGGGGTCGTGAACATCTGGTCGCAGACGCACACCTACATCCCCGGCGGCGGGCCGCTGACCAGCCGTGATCCTTCGACGCGGTTCCAATACGTCGACTACGGTGAGGCTGGCACACGGTACTACCGAGTCCGGGCCTACAACGCGGCAGGCGCCGGCCCGCTGTCGCCTGTCATCTCGGGTACCCCCGTCACGGGCCCACCTCCGACCATCACCTACTGAGATTCGCTGCGACCCGGCCTCCAGCATCGCCCGGCCGCGGGTGCCATCGGGGTGAAAACCGGCCAGCCGCCAGCGTGGCTTGAGGGCGGGGATCTGGCGGGCCAGTGTCGCGTCGAGGACGTCCTGGCGATCGGTGTTCACTCGGACGAGTAGATCCCCGTTCGGTCAGACGTCGTTCGCGGACATGGTGTCCACTATGGACCTTCGCGGGATCGTCACCAGCCCGCCAATGACCACAGCAAGCTCCGCGACCACCACGGCCGCGAAGACGTAACCACCGCCCGCCCCCGCCGAGAAGTCCCCGCGCCGGACAATGGCGGCGATCGCGATCAGGACCAGCATCACGGCCTGGACCTCCAACTGGAGGCGGACCCGCGAGGCCCGGCCGTCCATGGCGATCAGCACGTTCGCGAGGCCCAACGCGTACACCGCGGCCAGGGTGCGCGCGGTCAGCGGCGTCACCATCCACGGCCACATCCTCGCCAGCCAGTCCGGGGCGAGGAACAACCCGGCCGCCAGCAGCAACTCGGCCACGCCGGACCCGCCGAGCACGCCCCGGATGACGTTCGAGAGCTTCGGCTCGGCGACGTCGGCCACGCGGGCGGCCTGGGCGTTGATCGCGGCGACGGCGACCACCAGGAACGGAGTCGTGAAGTACAGCACCGCCCACGCGATGAACGAGATGTGCCCATGGGTGAACTTCTCCCAGTGCAGCACCGTGGTGACACCCAGCATGGACGCGAACAACGCGACCGGCGGGAACCCGAGCGCGACCGCCGACCACGTCCTGGCTATCGCCACCCGGACGAAGAAGAACGCACCGCCGATGTACACCGCGGCCAGCAGCATCGCGGTCAGCGGCGGCCGGATCCCCCACGCGAACAGCTCCAGCGTCCTGGTGGGCATGAGGTAGCAGATGACGAACGCCGCCACCAGGAACGGCACGATCACCAGCGCGAGCACCCGCGTCGACCGCCGCACGCGATCCACCCTGGTAGCCGATGCGCTGCCGGCCAACGCCCGCTCCTCACACGTAGCCCCGACCAGCCCTCAGTATGCGCCCGCCGAACCACTGTGGACGGTCACGATCCCGTGCACGTTCCTCCCGGGGGCCAAGCCGTCGCGAGTCCTTCACCGAATAGCCACTAATGGAGTAGTAGCTTCGCGATACGGGTACATGGACGTGGCGCAGGCTCGATCTCAAGGAGGCTTATGTTCACCCGACGTCTCGCCCTGCCGGTGACCGTCATCGCTGTGCTGGTGTCCGGATGTGTGGCGGAGTCCGCTCCGGGTAAAGGGCCGGCGCCCAAGGCCGCTGCCTCGGACAATCTGGTCCCGGTGACTGTGACGGTCCCCGAAGGGATGAACACGGCTCCGTTCAACGTGACCCGGCAGGCGCTGGTGCCCCCAGGGTGGACGATGTCGGTGTTCGCACGGGTGCCGACGGCACGGCTGCCTGCGTGGGCTCCGGACGGGACCTTGCTGGTGTCTGTCCCGGGGAACGGGAAGGTGGTCCGGTTGACGCCCGATGGGCAGGGGCGGGCCACGGTGTCCACGCTGCTGTCCGGGCAGAACCAGCCGCATGGGCTCACGTTCGTGGGCTCGACGTTGTATGTGGCGCAGAGCGACCGGGTGGACAAGTACACCTACGCCAACGGGGCGGCGAAGGACCCGCGGCCGGTGGTCACCGGCCTGCCCGACGCCAAGAGCCCGGACCTGGGCGGGAAGTACGCGCACGCGTTGAAGAGCGTGGCCGTCGGCAAGGACGGATCGGTGTACGTCTCGGTCGGGTCGACCGGCAACATCTCCGAAGAAGACCTCACGGCGAAGCCGCCGCGGGCGTCGATCCTGCGGATTCCGCCTGGTGGCGGGGCGCCGCAGCCGTTCGCGACGGGTGTTCGCAACGGCACCGGCCTGGCGATCGCCCCCGACGGCGCGGTGTGGACCGCGGTGAACAACCGGGACAACATCCAGTACCCGTTCGACAAGCCCTACGGCGACGACTCGGGCTCGTCGAAGGGCAAGGTCATCCCTGACTACGTGCGGGACCACCCGGTCGAGCCGGTCGCGAAGCTCACCGCCGGCCGCAACCTGGGCTGGCCGTACTGCAACCCGGACGCCGACGTCGATCCCGGTGTCCGCGGCAGCGCGCAGGACCTCTCCGACGTGCCGTTCGACCTGGACGTCGAGATGAACCCGGACGGCAGCAAGCTCGACTGCGCCAAGCTGGTCAGGATCGAGCAGTCCCTCGGCGGCCACTCCGCGCCGCTGGGCCTGTCGTTCGTCAACGGCGGGCTGCCCGGCGACTACGCGCACGGTGCCCTGATCGGTGTCCACGGCTCATGGAACGCCTCACCGCCGCGGGCACCGGAGGTGTCGTTCCTGCCGTGGAAGGACGGCGAACTGGGCGTGCAGCAGACGCTGGTCGGCGGGTTCCAGGCCGCCGACGGGTCTCGCTGGGGCCGCCCGGTGGGCGCGGTGATCGGACCGGACAAGGCCGTCTACATCACCGACGACCAGGCCGGCGCCGTCTACCGGCTGGCCCCGCCTCGTTAGGCACGAAGGTGCTGTCGCCGGGGACGCACAGTGCCCAGTTGTTCATCGCGTCGAGGACCTACGAGACGGCTTCCAGTGGTAGGTCAGCGCCGCGCCAGGTGGCCGCCAGTTCCTGCAGCGGCAGGTTGAGCGCCTCGCCGAGGCAGACGATCGTGCCGAACCCGGGCGAGGGCAGCCGGCCGGTCTCGATCTTGCGCAGGGTCTCCGGTGAGATGCCGGCCGCGTGGGCGACCTCCGCCAGGTCGCGTCCGGCTCGCGCGCGGCGCAGCAGGGCGCCGAGGCGCTTGCCTGCTTCGATCTGCTGAGGGGTGAGCGGCTGGCGGACCATGCCCCCAGGGTATGGCTGGTATTACTATCCCGGCAAGTGTTAAGGTCTCGGTATAGTAATACCGCCACCCTGTGACGTGAGGTTTTCGTGATCGAACTGAAGACGCCTGCGGAGATCGAACGCATGCACGTGGCCGGCCGTTTCGTCGCCGAGGTGCTCACCGAGGTCGGCCGGATCGCCGACGTCGGCGTCAACCTCCTGGACCTGGAACGCCACGTGCGCGGCATGATCAAACGGCGCGGCGCCGAGTCGTGCTACTGGGACTACGCGCCGTCCTTCGGCAAGGGCCCGTTCCGCAACGTCATCTGCCTGTCGGTCAACGACGCCGTCCTGCACGGCCTCCCCCACGACTACACGCTGCGCGACGGCGACGTGCTCACCGCGGACATCGCGGTCAGCATCGACGGCTGGGCGGCCGACTCGGCGCGCACGGTCATCGTCGGCACCGCCGCCGAGGAAGACCTGCGGATCATCCGCGCCACCGAGGAAGCGCTGGAAGCGGCGATCGAGGTGGCGCGCCCGGGCAATCGCCTGGGTGATATCTCGGCGGCCATCTGGGCGGTGGCGGACGGCTACGGCTACCCGGTCAACACCGAGTTCGGCGGACACGGCATCGGCCGCACCATGCACGAGGCGCCCCATGTCGCGAACAAGGGCCGGGCCGGACGCGGCCTGACACTCCGGCCGGGCCTGACCCTCGCGCTCGAACCCTGGCTCGCCCGCACCACCGACAAGATCATCTACGACCCCGACGGCTGGACCATCCGGTCGGCCGACGGCTCACGCACCGCCCACTCTGAGCACACCGTTGCCATCACCGAGGACGCCGCTCTGGTCCTCACCCGGCGCGAACCGGAAAGCCCTGCAACAGAAGGCGATCCGGCCAGCAGTAAGTCCACAAAGGACGCTTAGCTCAGTCGGTCAGCAGCTGTTCGCGCAGGATGTCGGCGTGCCCGCAATGCTGGGCCAGCTCACGCAGAACCTGCAGGTACACCCAGTGCAGCGTGCGCGGTCCGGTCCGGTGGCCAGTCACGACGGTGTCCAGCGGCAAGTCCGCGACAGCCTTCCGGGCCGTGGCGCAGGCTTCCTGGTGGGCTGCTGTGACCGAGGCGACGGTGTCGCCGTCGGCGAGCTGGAAGGAGTCGTCCGGAGTCTGGACCAGGCCGAGCTCGCGGCGGGGCGTGCCGCCGACGCACTCCTCGAACCACACCCGCTGCATCCACGTGACATGCTTGAGCAGCCCGAGCAACGTCGTCGCCGACGAGACGAGCCGGCGGCGGACCTGCTCCTCGGTGAGACCGTCGAGAGTGGCCTCGATGGCGCCGCGGTGTTCCTCGATGAACGCTTCGAGCTGTGTGCGCTCGTCGTCCAGCGGCACATCGAACGAACCCATCACTGTCTCCTCACTTGGCGCGGTCGGCGGTGCGGGTGACACCGTCCACAATGGTCGGCCAGATCGCGCGCGGCAGGTCGTGTCCCATGCCGGGCACCAGGATCAGCTCGGCGCCGGGAATCGCCCGCGCGGTCGCCTTGCCGCCGGACACGTGTACCAGCGGGTCGCGCTTGCCGTGGATCACCAGCGCGGGGATCCGCAGTTTGCGCAGCCCCGGGGTCCGGTCCGTCGCCGAGGTGACCGCCACCAGCTGACGCAGGGTGCCGGCCCGGTTGATCCCGCGGTCGTAGGTGCGGCCGCTGCGTTCGCGCATTCTGGCTTCGTCAAAGGGAAAACCGGGTGAGCCGATCCGTTTGAACGTCGCGGTGGCCGCGGCGATGTAGCCGTCCCGGTCGACCGCCTTGCCGTTCAGCAGGGCGAGCCCGACCAGTGGCTGCGGCCATCCGACCAGCCGGCCGCCGGTGGTCGACATGATCGACACCAGCGAACGGACCCTGGCCGGATGCCGGATCGCGAGGGTCTGCGCGATCATCCCGCCCAGCGACGCGCCGGTGACGTGCGCGGACTCGATGCCCAGGTGGTCGAGCAGCTCTGCGGCGTCGTCGGCCATGTCCGCCAGTGAGTACGGCTGCTTGGCGCCGAGGAACGACCCGACGAGCGATGCCCGGCCGGTCATCGCCTGCGACCGCCCGCAGTCGCGGTTGTCGTACCGGATCACATAGAACCCGCGGTCGGCCAGCAGCCCGCAGAGTTCCTCGTCCCACCAGATCATCGGCCCGCCCAGGCCCATGATCATCAACAGTGGCCGGCCACCGGGGTCGCCGATGGTCTCGTAACAGATCCGTATCCCGTTGATGTCGGCCATCTGCTCGGTCATGCCCCGATTCTGCCGGATTTCCAGGCACTGACAAGATTCCATGCGGTAATGAGCATTAGACGCCGTCACCCCTTACAACTAGGCTCCATTTCGTCAGGGGCTCAGACCCTAGGCGATCCTTACTGGGGGAGGGGCATGCTGGTCGACCGGCAGATCGTCAAACTCGCCGTACCCGCGTTGGGTGTCCTTACCGCCGAACCGCTTTACCTTCTTGTCGACACCGCCGTGGTCGGTCACCTCGGTGCCGTGCCGCTCGCGGGCCTGTCGGTCGGCGCGATCGTGCTGGCCCAGATCGCCACCCAGATGTCGTTCCTGACCTTCGGCACCACCGCCCGCGCGGCCCGCCTGCACGGCGCGGGCCGCAGGTCGGATGCCGTCGCCGAAGGTGTTCAGGCGACCTGGTTCGCCTTGCTGGTCGGCCTGGTGGTGCTCATCGCCGGACAGCTGTTCGTCTCCCCCATCGCCCACGCGCTCACCGGTGACGCCCGGGCGGCGGACGCGGCCATCGGCTGGTTAAGGATCGCGCTGTTCGGCGCCCCGATGATCTTGATGACCATGGCGGGCAACGGCTGGATGCGCGGTGTGCAGGACCTGCGGCGGCCGCTGCGGTTCGTGCTCGTGGGCAATGGGATCTCCGCTGCGCTGTGCCCATTGCTGGTGCACGGGTTCGACTGGGGGCTCAACGGTTCCGCCATTGCCAACGTTGTGGCACAACTGATCTCTGCCAGCCTGTTCGTGCGGGCGTTGATCGCTGAGGGTGTTCCGCTCGCGCCCGTTCCGGCTGCACTTCGCGCCCAGTTCGGCGTGGCTCGCGACTTGGTGCTTTTCGGGCTGGCTTTCCAGGCGTGCTGGATCTCCGCGACCGCGGTCGCCGCGCACACCTCCACGGTCGCCGTTGGCGCACATCAGGTGGTGTTCCAGCTATGGATGTTCCTTGCGTTGGTGCTCGACTCGCTGGCCGTGGCCGCGCAGGCCCTGATCGGCGCCGCACTCGGCGCATCCGACGAGGACCGTGCGCGCCGGGTCGCCTGGCAGGTCACCCGCAGCGGACTGGTGTTCGGAACTGCGCTCGCGTTGCTGTTCGCCGCATTGGCCGAAGTCCTGCCGCACGTGTTCACCACCGACCCGGGCGTGCTCGCCGAGATACCCCACGCGTGGTGGTTCTTCGTTGGGCTGCAACCCATCGGTGGCGTCGTGTTCGCTTTGGATGGTGTGCTGCTCGGCGCCGGGGACGCGTCCTACCTGCGCAACGCCACGATGGTCGCGGCTGGGCTCGGGTTCCTGCCGATTGTGTGGGCGTCGTTGAGTTTCGGCTGGGGACTGGCCGGGATCTGGTCCGGGCTCTCGGCGTTCCTGCTGATCCGGATGGTCGGCGTGGTCGGCAGGCTGCGGTCCGGCCGATGGGCGGTCGTCGGCGCCGTCCGCTCGGCACGACAGGTCATGGGTGACGACAGCTGTCACGGTCCGCTCCAGCTGGATGATCCACGAGCCGCAGACACATCGGCGGTAGCTGACGACACCTTCGGAGGTGCGGTGCGTTGAGGCTGGCAGCTCGTGTGCGGGCCAGCCGCAGCGTGGGCATCTGGTGATCACCAGCCCAGCCTGCTGTAATGGGTCAATGCAGTTCAACCCTTACGGCGGGCCGGCGGCGGAGCTGGCGGCCGCGCTGGTCAACGTCGACAAGGGCGTGGCCGCCCCAGCAGCCGTGGTCA
>CBIMJO010000166.1:0-10882 GCA_966244135.1 uncultured Actinocrispum sp.
CTTGAACGTGATCCCGCCGATCGGCCCGACGTTGCCCTTGACGTCGATCTCGCCGGTGCCCGCGATCGGCCGGCCACCGGCCAGGTCGTCGCCGGTCAGCCGGTCGACGATGGCCAGCGAGAAGATCAGCCCGGCCGACGGCCCGCCGACGTCCTGCAGGTGGATGGTGGTCTTGAACGGCACGTCGGCCCGGTCGACCCCGCTGATGCCCATGAACCCCTGCTGGCGGTCGTCGGCCTTGCCCAGCGTGATCGACACCGTCTTGTCCTGGCCGTCGCGCTGCAGGACGACCTCGATGGCCTGGCCGGGCCGGGTGTCCTTGACCGCCTCGACCACGTCCTCCTGCTGGTGGATGTCCCGGCCGTTGACCTTCAGCAGCCGGTCCCCCGGCTGGATGATCTTGTCAGCCGGGGCGCCCTTGGTGACCTGGCTGACCACGACCTTGACCGGGTTGCCGAGCAGCCGCAGCGCCGCCACCTCGGCGTCGCTCTGCGAGTCCTGGAACATCTGGACGTTCTGCTGCTGGACCTCTTCCTCGGTCTGACCGGGCTTGATGTACTCCTCGCGGGGCGCGAGCGCGTACCGCCCGCTGACCCACAGCCCGAACGCGCTGAACAACGTGACGTCCCGCTTCAGCGACACGGTGGTCATCCGCAGCTGCCCGGAGGTCGGGTACGTCTGCGTGCCCTCGACCTGCACGATCTGCGTGCCGTTGACGTTGCCGAGCGTGTCGTAGGTCGGCCCGGGGCCGAGCGCCACGAACGGGACCGGCACGAGCGCCCCCAGGATGGCGAGCACGATGACGATCAGGATGCTCAGCAGGACGGTCCAGCCGCGGCGGCTGAGCTGCCACCGTTCGTCCCGGGCCCGCTGCGCCGGCACCTGCGTCGCCTCTTCGCTGGGAGTACTCACGAGGCCACAGCCTACGACCAGGCCACCCCGCGTACCGTGGAGGCATGAACGAGTTCCCCTTCGGCTTCCAGATGCCGGAGCCCGAGGATCAAGGCAAGAAGGATCCCGCCAAGAAGGACACGCCGGGCGGCGGGCAGGAGAACCCGTTCGACGCGTTCAGCCAGCTGGGGCAGATGCTGAGCCAGCTGGGGCAGATGCTCAGCCAGGCGGGCACCTCCAGCGGGCCGGTCAACTACGACCTGGCCAAGCAGATCGCGCTGCAGCGGCTCGCGGAGACCGAGCCGGCCGGCGCGGAGTCGCCCGAGGCGGTCGCCGACGCGGCGCGGCTGGCCGAGTTGTGGCTGGACGCGGTGACGATCCTGCCCGCCGGCGCGAAGTCGACCAAGTCGTGGACGGCCAAGGACTGGGTGGAGAAGACGCTGCCGACCTGGCAGCGGCTGTGCGACCCGGTCGCCCGGCGGATGTCGGGGGCCTGGGTGGAGGCGCTGCCGGTCGAGGCCAAGGACGCGGCCGGCCCGCTGCTGTCGATGGTCGGCCAGATGGGTGGCATGGCGTTCGGGTCCCAATTGGGTAACGCCCTGGCCCAGCTCGGCGCCGAGGTGCTGACGTCGACCGACATCGGCCTGCCGCTGGGTCCGGAGGCCATCGGCGCACTGCTGCCCGCGAACATCAACAAGTTCAGCGACGGCCTGGAGCGCCCGGCCAGTGAGGTCCTGGTGTTCCTGGCGGCGCGCGAGGCCGCGCACCAGCGGTTGTTCGCCCACGTTCCGTGGCTGCGGCAGCGGCTGCTCGCGACGGTCGAGGAGTTCGCTAGCGGCATAACAGTCGACACATCAGCGCTGGAGCAGCTGGCCAGCCAGGTCGACATGAACAACCCGCAGTCGTTCGAGCAGGCCATGCAGTCCGGCGTGCTCGAGCCGAAGACCACGCCCGAGCAGCAGGTCGCGCTGGCCCGGCTGGAGACCCTGCTCGCGCTGGTCGAGGGCTGGGTGGACGTCGTGGTGGCGGACGCCGTCGGCGACCGCCTGCCGGGTGCCGACGCGTTGCGTGAAACGCTTCGCCGCCGCCGCGCCTCCGGCGGACCGGCCGAGCAGACGTTCGCCACGCTGGTCGGCCTGGAGCTGCGGCCACGCAGGCTGCGGGCGGCATCGGCGTTGTGGCGGCTGGTCGGTGACAAGCACGGCATCGAGGTCCGTGACGGCGTCTGGGCCCACCCGGACCTCGTGCCCACCGCCGAGGACCTGGACGACCCGCTGGAGTTCGCCGACCGGCTCGGCGCCGCCGGCGATGTCGACCCGATCGCCGAGCTGCGCAAGACCGAGGAAGCCGAGCAGAAGGACGCCGGCGAGAACGACGAGAAGTGAGATGGAGGGCCGGTTCGCCGGCCCTCCATCCTCGTTCACTCCCCCGTTCTAGTCAGTCCTCGTCCATCGGCCCGGAGCCCGCCGCGGAGGCGAGGCCCTCGAGATACCCGATGGCCCGCTCGGTCCTCGGATACCGCTGAACCAACCCCCAGAACTCCTGGTCATGGCCGGGTACGAGCAGGTGCGCGAGTTCGTGCACCAGCACGTAGTCCAGTACCCATGACGGCACTTCCCGCAGCCGCTCGCTGACTCGGATCGTCTTGTCAGCGGGCGTGCAGGATGCCCAGCGCGTGCGCATCGGCGGAACCCAACGCACGCTCAGTGGGACGGCCTCGCCGTCTAGATGTCGCGCTGACAGCTCCGCACACCTGGCGAGCAGCGCGCTGTCCGATTGCCGCGCCGGGGACCGGCGCCTGGACTCACTGCGCAGCAGGCGGCGTTGCATCTCAGCAACCCAATGCGCTTCCTCTTTCTTGGTCATCCGGGCAGGGAGCAGGACGATCAGGGTGTCCCCCTCCCGGTACGCGGTGACTGTCCGAGTACGCCGCTTGCTCCGGCGTACTTCGACGAGTGGTTCGGCCACCCGGTAACCGTACGACCAACCACCGACAATCCGGCACACGCCGAGAGGGTGACCTTGCCCGACCGCCCCCTGTGGACAGCCGTTTGGCATGTCACGCTTTCGTTGCGAGCCTTGAAATATGTCACATAGTGAGAGCAGGCTGCCGCCCCGGCTGCGTGTGCTCGCCGGCCTGCCGGTGCTGCACCGCGGCGACGGCGGCATCCAGCTGGGCCTCGATCCGCGGCACGCCGTGGTGATCGAAGGCGTAACCAAAACGGTCACGGAGAGTGTTCGCCGGCTGAACGGCCAGGCCCGCACGCAGGACCTGCTGGCGCGTGTCCCCGACGACGAGCGCCCGGCTCTGCGGATGTTGCTGCGCGAGCTGCTGCGGCTCGGTCTGCTGGAGGATGCCACGAAAGCGGGGGCGCCTCGCCGCCTGACCGCCGACGCCACGACGTGGGCGCTGCGGACCGGATTCAGGGCAAGCCAATTGGCAGGTTCGCGCCGCCGGTCCTCGGTGCTGGTGCATGGATCTGGGCGGATCGGCGTCGCCGTGGGGAGTCTGTTGGTCGCCGCGGGTGTCGGGGCAGTCGAGGTGGATGCGCAGGGTGTGGTCAGTGCTGAGGACACCGGCAGCGGGTATCGCGAGCAGGACGTCGGCCGGCCGCGCCGGGTCGCGGCCAAGCTGGCCCTGGAACGGGAGGGCGACGTCCGGCACGTCGTCAATCCGGATCTCGTCGTGGTGACCGACTCGGCCGTGCCGGAGCCGGAGTTCGTGACGCGGCTGCTGGAGAACTCGGTGCCGCACCTGGGCGCGCGGGTCCGCGAGGGCATCGCGATCGTGGGGCCGTTCGTCGTGCCCGGCCGCAGCAGCTGCCTCAGCTGCGCGGACCTGCACCGGGCGGATCTGGACACCTCGTGGCCGACGGTCGCGGCCCAGCTTGTCGGCCGTTCGCTACCGGCTGACCTGGCGTGCGCGCATGTGACGGCCGCATTGGCCGCCGAGCAGATCCTGCAGGCTTTGAACTGGCTCCTAACGGGACGGCGCCGACCACCGACATGGAACACGACGATCGAGCTCGACCCGTTCCTCGGCAAGGTCGAGCATCGATCATGGCCGGTGCATCCGGGCTGCTCATGCGGCGCCCGCCGGGCATAACAACTGCAATTGGCTGCGAATGGACCGATCGGCAGGGGAGAATCAGGCAGTGACCGAGATGCCGCGCAAGACCGTCGCCAGGACGGCACGGCTGGCCAGCCTCCCGCTGGGAGTGGCCGGACGTGTGGTCGGTGGCTGGGGGAAACGACTTGTCGGCCAGGACGCCGCCGAGGTCAGCGCCCAGGTCTCCGCCAAGACCGCGGAGCAGTTGTTCGCCGTGCTGGGCCAGCTCAAGGGCGGCGCGATGAAGTTCGGCCAGGCGCTGTCGGTGTTCGAGGCGGCGGTGCCGGACGAGATGGCCGCGCCCTACCGCGAGGCGCTGACCAAGCTGCAGACCGCGGCACCACCGATGAGCACCAAGGCAACCCACCGGATGCTCGCCGAGCAGCTGGGCCGCGCGTGGCGGTCGCGGTTCATGGAGTTCTCCGACGAGCCTGCGGCGTCAGCGTCGATCGGCCAGGTGCACCGCGCGGTCTGGCACGACGGACGTCCGGTCGCGGTGAAGGTGCAGTACCCGGGTGCGGACGAGGCGTTGATGTCCGATCTGCGCCAGTTGAGCCGGTTCAGCCGGTTGTTCCAGGCGCTCGTGCCGGGCACGGAGATCAAGCCACTGCTGGCCGAGCTGACCGCGCGGATGGCCGAGGAGCTGGACTACCGGCAAGAGGCGGACAACCAGCGGACCATGGCGGCGGCGTTCGACGACGACGCGCACTTCCTGGTGCCGAAGGTCGTGGCCAGCGCACCGAAGGTGCTGGTCAGCGAGTGGGTCGAGGGGACTCCCCTGGCGTCGATCATCCGCGACGGCGACAAGGAGACGCGCGACCGGGCTGGGTACCTGCTGGCGGAGTTCCACTACTCGGCGCCGGCGATGGCGCGGATGCTGCATGCCGACCCGCATCCGGGCAACTTCATGCTGGCCACCGATGGGCGGATGTGCGTCATCGACTTCGGCGGGGTGGCCCGGTTGCCGGAGGGGTTACCGGCGCCGTTGGGCAGGCTGATGCGGTTCGCCGTGACGGGTGACACCGACGGGTTGTTCGAGACCCTCCGCGAGGAGGGTTTCGTCCGGCCGGGGAACAAGATCCCGGCCGAGCAGGTGCACGCGTACCTGACGCCGTTCGTGGAGCCGCTGCTGACCGGCAAGTTCCACTTCACCCGGCGGTGGATGCAGCAGCAGGCCGAGCGGGTGGGCGACCTCGGCGGCCAGGACTTCCGGACCGGGCGGTCACTGAACCTGCCGCCGCAGTACCTGATGATCCACCGGGTGCTGGCCGGGTCGACCGGGATCCTGTGCCAGCTGGACGCGGAGATCCCGGCGCGGGAGATCGTGGAGCGCTGGCAGCCCGGCTTCGCCGACTGACGAAAGCTTCCACTCACGGACCTGGGTTATCCACAGGTTCGGCTTCTCGCTTTCTCCGGGGTTGCGCGTTCGGCAAAGTCGAATACATGAACGCGGTCGAACAACCGAGCATCCCGGATGGCGTGATTCTCCGGCGAGATCTTCTCGCCGCCGGTGTCTCGCAGCACACGCTGGCCACCCGGTGCCGCCCAGGCGGGCCATGGCAACGGCTGCTGCCTGGGGTTTTACTGCTCGCGAACAGCCCGCCGACCCGGCGGCAGCGGCTGAGGGCGGCGGTGCTCTACGCGGGGGTGAACTCCATCATCACCGGTGTGGAGGCCCTGCACGAGCATGGTCTGGCGGTGTCCGAGAACGAGGAGGTGCACATTCTCGTCGCCGCGGACCGGCGGGTTTCGACGCGCGAATTCGTGCGGGTGGAACGCACGAAGAGATTGCCGCAGCCGATGATTTCCCAAGGCCTTCGCTTCGCGCCGACAGTGCGCGCCGCCGTTGACGCGGCCCGTTTCAGCCAGGACGCCACGAAACAGCGGATGCTGCTCCTCGCGCCGGTGCATGCGGGCCTGCGATCCGTCGACCAGCTCAGAACCGAGCTGGACGCCGGCGCGCAACGAGGAACTGCGGCGCTGCGGTCGTTCCTGGACCAGCCCGTCGAGCCCGCATTGACGAGCACGGTGCATGAAGGCTGGGCCCACCGCATCGTCAAAAGACTGCCGCTGCCCAGACCCGAGTGGAACGTGACCGTGTACGACCCGGCCGGTACCCGGATCGCCATCGCCGACGCGTGGTGGGACGAAGTCGGTCTCGCCTGGGATTTCGGCAACCAACGAGACGGCCACGCCCGAACCCGCCACGCCGCCCTCACCAAAGCCGGCGTGATCACCGTCAGCACACCCCTCACCGAGCTCCGCGAAGACCCCGACACCGTCATCGACGAGCTCACCACCGCCTTCCTCACCGCCACCAAACGCCCCCGCCCACCCCTCAAAACCACCCGCCCCCACTAACCCACACACCCACGCCAGCTCCCCACCACCCAATCCCCGGTCCCCACCCCACCAACCCGCCCCCACCTTTCACCACACTCCCAACACCAATCCCCGCTCCCCCACCACCCATATCCACCTATCTCCGCTCTCAACATCCCGTCCACCCAACCCCGCTCCCCCACCACCCTTGCCCATCAATCCCCGCTTCTCATCACCCTCATCAAATCCCCACCACACCAACCCATCCCACCTCTTCACCACACCCCCAAACCAATCCCTGCTGCCTACCATCCCCCATCCACCCAATCCTCGTTCCCCCACCACCCTCGTCCATCAATCCCTGCTCCTCATCACCCTCATCAATCCCAACCACCCCAACCCCCGTTCCCGCCACCTCACCGCACCAACCCCCCGTCCCCGCCACACCAACCCATCCCTACCTCGTCGCCACACCCCAAACCAATCCCGCACCCCATCCAGCCCAACCACACCAATCTCGCCCCGCACCACACCGCACCAGCCCCTCCATCACCAATCCCCGTTTCCCCGCCATCCCAAACCGGCAACCCGCCTCTTCAGCACACCTACCCACCCGCCCCAAGAACCCGCTCCACAGACCCCAGAACCGCCAACCCGCGACATTTCACGCCGTCGACAACCTCCCCCACTCACCATCCCAACCAATCCCCATGCACACACCGAAAATCCTCATCCACACGCCCGCCACTCCCGCGATGACGCGCCGGCTCAACTCACCACTGACCGCAACCCAAGACGCACAAAAACAACCGCCGCCCGACCTCAGATCACAACCCACCGAGCTGAACACAACCCGCAACCCGAGGTCGGCGCACACCTCTCACCCATGCCGCAGCGGTGTCCCGGCGATCGCCAGCTCGTGCCGCCACCGTCAGCCCCGTCCATGGAGGTCCCGCCCTACCCATCCAGGAGCAGTTTTCCCTGGTACGCCACGCATCCCGGGCGGCAGCCTCACACTGCTGTCAGAGTCGTGCGGGTTTCACCAGTATTCCTCGGGCAGCTTGCCTTCGATGTCCCGGACGTGTGCCCGGGCACAGGTTGGGCACAGCCAGGTCATCTGGTCACCTCGCCGCTCGGAGACCCAAGCCAGTGCTTCCATTGGTGTCGCAGCGGCCCTGGACCGCCCGCACCGAGAACATGTCGCGTCACCCACAAGGAGCAAGATAGAGCACCCGCGCCCCATCACCACTCATCCACATGCACCCCGGACAAACTGTCATCACCCCTTCACACCCAGGCAACAATCCCGACCACATACCAGCCGCAATGGACACCAAACCCTTGACGCACAACGAATCGACATCTTCAAGCCAGCGAACTGTCCACAAAGAACCGATTCAGACGCACCACGGGTCGACCACAGCCGGTCAAGCCGTCGGCTATCTGTCCTCTTTGGCCACTGCAGACCGCCTGTCAGGCTTATCAATCAGGCGCGACGCCCTAGGTTGACGGTGTCAGCAGCGAGGTAGAAGAGGTCGTCGCGGGCGCCGATGTAGGCGGGGTCGGCGGGATCGAGGAGATGCTCGATGGCGTCGATGTCCTCTTTGGACAGCCAGTCAGTGCTGACGCGCGCGACGAAGCCGAACCACTCGACGGCTGCGGCTCGGACCTCATCGGAGAGTGGGGCGGGGTGGTCGACGAGGTACGTGAAGGAGGTGACGTCTGTCAGTCCGGCGTTGGTCAGGGCGGTGGTCCAGCCGACCGGGAGGCGGGTTGAGCCGGGGATCTCGGCGCGCATCTTGGCGAACCATTGCTTGCGGGCGGCCAGGAGCCGGTCGACGAGACCGGGCGCGCCGATGCCGAGGTCCCACGGAACGCATTGGGTACCGAGACCACCTTCGGCGAGGGCAAGCCAACCGCCCGGGGCCAGCAGGCCGGCGAGCTGGGTGATGCCCGCTTGTTGATCACGAAGGTGGTGCACGACGAAGGAAGCCCACACAAGATCCGCGGCGGGAACCGCCGAGGACAGAGTGGGGCTGGCAGCATCAGAAAGGACGGTCTCCACCTGGACCGAGTCATCGGCGAGGGCCGAGCGGACGTGATCACCGGCGGCGGTGAGGAGTTCCGGTACGGCGTCGACGAGAACGATTCGCCCACCACCACGGGACTTGAGCGTGAGCCCGAGTTGGGCGGCCATGCCGCCTGCGCCGGATCCGATGTCAACGATGGTGGCGCCGGGGTCGAGCTTGGCGACCAACCGGTCGGCGGTCTCACGGTGCGCGGTGGCCCGGACGGCATCGCCGCGGCGGAGGTCGGCCAGACGCGAGACCCAGTCGTATTCGTGGTGTGTGTGCACGCCCATGCGGTTCAACTTAACGAAACGAAGACGGGGCGCCCGTCGAAGGACGAGCACCCCGTCAGTCAGTTCGCTCAGTTCGGCTCAGAGCGAGGATGCGACCCTGGAGGCACGCTTGGCGGCCCAGTTCGACACCCGGTTCCACCGCTTCGCGGCGGTCAAACGGCGGACCAGACGCAGCTTGCTCGCTGCCTGTTCCGCCTCACGCATTCGCGCTCTGGCGAGATCTTCATAAAGCAACATCGAGTCGACTCCCTTGGGAACGCATGTGTAGTCGTTGAGCGTGTTCATGCCGCCGCCCCCTGAGCGCTCGCCGCGACGGTCTGGTCCTTGCGCGGACGGCCACGGGGCCGCTTGCGCGCGATGACCACACCACGCTCGAAGATCTCGCCACCCCAAACACCCCACGGCTCGTGCCGGGCAACGGCACCCGCGAGGCACTCGGCGCGGACGGGGCAGCTTCCGCAGAGCTGCTTGGCCCGCTCGAGGTCGGTGGGAGCCTCGGCGAACCACAGGTCGGGGTTGGTCGCCGACCGGCAGGGCAGGTCGAGCCCTGCCAGCGGTGCGGCGTCCAGCAGGCCGGTCATACCCGCCTCCGCAAAATCGATGGGACTGGGAAGAGCAGTGCGCTCGGGTTGCCGAGGCACAGTCATGGGAGACATCTGGTGGAGCTCCTGTCGGTGTTCGTTGTGTTCGGTTTTCTTTGTGGGGCGTGAAAAACACGAAGGCCGCGGAACCGTTTCCGGGTCCGCGGCCTTCGTGAGCCTGTGAGGTTCCTGACCTAGGTCAGGTCTCGCTGCGCTCCTGCGCGGACAGAGATGTACGGGAAATCGACATTGACGGGCCGGCCCGTGTGCACACTGGTCCCCTGGATCGGCATCTGCTTGGGCGCGACAATGGCGCCACCTCGGATGCGTCCCATGCCGTGCTCTTCGCCGCCACGCCATTGGGTGGCAGCCAGCGAGCCGACCGCGGACAACGGGAGGCCAGGAGCGTCACAAGTCAGCGTGTAGAGCTTCACGTTTGTGACACCCCCCTTCTCGACCGTCGTCTCCGCCGGAGACTTGGAAATCTTCGGGCGCTTCGCGCCCGGCTACTGCAGGTTATTGGTGGCCAGGGCACCGCCGCAACCGGTTTTCCACAGAATCTAGTGACGCCGGTCACACCGTCGCCCGAATGGGCGACATAAGCCGCCAACCAGGGCGTTTGCCGTGTCCAAGCGGTCACGGCGCGTCGAGCGAAGCCACCCAGCAAGCCTTCCCGTCCAACTGGCGCCCCACAACGCCGCGGCGACCAACAACAACAGCAACATCAACTCGAAGAAAATCGGCCTTCGACCACGACCAGCTCGGCGGCACTTCCTAGGACGCCCAACTTCCACGCGCACAGCGCGCGCCTTGTTAGTTGAGCACGCCACTAGCTGTGTCCGTGTTGGATTTTCCGAGAGCGTCGGCAGATCCCCGCTCGTCTACGCACATCCCCACGTAGAACGCCAAACGCACGCGCCCCATCGGCGGACTGTCCAAGATCGACACCGGCATGCCGCCACTACTTTGGTGCGCGCCGTGCCAGCAAGCAGCACGCCGATGACCTGTTCACTGCCCGACTCACCCGACAGCGGTACCCCTTGCCGTGGCCCGGCCACTCGCAACACACCTGATTCGGCTGGTGTGCCCGCTGCACACCCCAGACGTCGACCCGGTGCTGTTCGGTCCGCTCTGGATGCACGCCATTTCAGGTCTGGCTGGCACGACCTCAGCGGAGGCCTCGAGACGTTCCGCTACGCGAACCCGGTCTGATCACCGCAGCCAAATCGGGTTGCTCCAGGCCCGGCCACCGTCGGCGTCCACAACGGTCACCCGGATGTACGCGCTGTGGCTGAACATGTCGAGCGGAAGCGTGCACTCGGTAAGGGTGTCTCCGGCCTGCACGCGTTTGCCCGGAACGCCGCCTGTTACCAGGAAGCGGGTCGCCGGTGAGCAGTGGACGGTGATGTGGGTGTCGTCGAGTTCGATCTCGTGGATCTCCGGCCCAGTGCTGGAGTAGTAGTGCCCGGCGAGCAAGGCGGCTTGCAATGCCTCAGGTTCCAACGATTCGGCCCACACCTGAACCCACGCAGCGCACCCGGGCGGGTCTTGTGGCTGGAAGTGGGCGTCATCTGCGGCATACACACCCAGCCGATGCCCGCGTGCCAACAACAGATC
>CBIMJO010000167.1:0-10848 GCA_966244135.1 uncultured Actinocrispum sp.
GTACCCATGACCGTTTCCCTCTTACCCGCGTTGGCCCAGAACAACCAGTCGCGGTACAACGGCAGCCGATCCACAGCGAACGCCACATGGCGACCACTGTCGCCGACGAACGTGTGTGCGCGGCAGATGCTTCCGGCATCTCAGGCCAAGGTCCAAAGTCCCGGTCCCAGCCAAGCGAACGTCAACGCAGGCCCAGCTCCCTCATCGCGTCGCGGAGGTGGTCGCGGGCGCTGGGGTGGGCGACGTGGTCGATGATCTGCTCGGCCTGGGTGGTGGCGTCGTGACCCCAGATCGTGGCGATGCCTTGTTCGCTGACGATGAAGCTGTGCTGGAAGGAGGTGACCGGACCGGCGAGCCGGGGGACCACTGTGGACACGTCGGCTTTGGGGTGCCAGGACGGGAGGGCGATGATCGCCTTGCCGCCGGGTGAGTGCAGGGCGCCGACGACGAAGTCGGTCTGGCCGCCGAAGCCCGAGTAGATCACACCGTGCACGCGGCTCGCGTTGGCCTGGGCGAACAGGTCGACCTGCAGCGCGCCGTTGACCGAGACGAGGGCTCGCTGCCGGGCGATCAGGCCGGGGTCGTTGGTCTTCTCGGTGCGCAGCATGCGAATCCGCGGGTTGCGGTCGATCCATTCGTACAACTCGTTGGTGCCGAACACGAACGACGCGGTGACCGGCACCGCCGGATCGAGCGCGCCCGCCTTTTCCAGTCCCAGCACGCCATCGCTGAACATCTCCGACCACACACCCAGGCCACGCCGGCCGGTCAGCGACGCCAGTACGGCGTCCGGGACGGCGCCGATGCCCAGCTGCAAGGTCGCGCCATCGTCCACAAGGGACGCGACCTTGCCGCCGATCTCCCGCGACACGGCACTGATCTCGCGCGGCACGGGTGACGCGAGCGGGGCGGCCACCTCGATACCGTAGTCGATCTCGTCCGTGGCCAGCACCGCGTCGCCGTACGTGTACGGCATGTGCGGGTTGAGTTGCGCGATGACCAGTCCGCCACGAGCGCGAACCGCCTCGATCGCCGCGGGCAGGATGTTCACCTCGGTGCCGAGCGACACCGTGCCGTCGAGCGGCAGGGATGTGTGCACCAGCACCACATCCGGCGGCAGCGACTGCTGGAGCAGGTGCGGCACAAGCGAAAGCCGCGACGGAAAGTACCGCAACCCGGCACGGCCCCGCATCCCGGCCCCCACGAACGGGGTCTCCAGCACGACGCCGTCCCGGTCGGGCAGCCCCGGCTGGGCGTTGAGCGTGAACAGCCGGTAGGAGGCGATCACCTTGTCCAGGATCGCCAACGTGTCCAGCGGCGTGGCGAAGTTCCCGCTCACGACCACCCGCGGGCTGACGATCCTGGACAACAGCGTGGCCAGCTGGGACTCGGAGACGACGCGCATGTGGCTCATCCTCGCACGCAAGATCCACCCGGCACATCCAGTCATCGTTCCCGGGAACGCAGGCCGAAAGTCCCTGTTCGTGCTCACCGATCCGGCACACCGTCGGAAAGTTGTCCACGCGTGACCCGCGATTCTTCTTCGTAGACAACAGAACTTTGTCGCCCGGAAGTGTGACTCCTGGGGCGATCGCTCCCCAACGCCGCGACAGTGCGTTAGGAATGCGGGGGGTTGGCGGCCCTCGAGGAGTGATGCACCACAGATGAACAACCACAGAGAGAAACGACCCAAGTCGCGACTGCTCTGGATTCACAACTGGCCTCTGCGGGTCAAGCTGACCATGGTGCTGGTGCTGCCAACGGTCGTCGCTGTCGTGCTGGCGGCCGGGAAGGTCGAAGGCGAGCTCGCGACCGCCGGTCAGGCCGCGCAGGCCAGCGCCGAGGTAACGGTGCTCGACCGGGCCAGGGCCGTGATCCATGCGCTGCAACGGGAACGGGACCTGACCATCGCCAAGGCCGCCCCTGCCGACGTTGACCAGCAACGACGTCAGACCGATGCGGCCGTGGCGGCGTTCGACGAGGAGGTGGCCGACGCACCGGCGGGCCTGGACGCCGACGGCCGGATCGCCGAGGCACAGCGCAGGCTGCACGACCTGCCGACGGCGCGCCGTTCCACCGGCCCGGCCGGTGCCACCCTGCTGACCGCGACGCTCACCCCGTTGCTGAGCCTGGACGAGTTCGGCACCCGGCTGACGGGCGACGCGCCCCTCCGCCGCACCGCGGCCGCGCTCGGCGCGGTCGGCCGGGTCATCGAGCAGGCCCAGTTCCAGCACACTGTGCTGAGTGCCGGCGGCTCGGCGAAGACGCTGCCGGAAACCGAGATCGACGCACTGCGGGTAGCCGACGCCCGGGAGCGCGACGCCACCGCCACGTTGCGTGACGTCAGCACCGACGAGCAGCGGTCCTGGTTGTCCGCCATGGTCGACCAGCGACTGGTCGACCAGCGTGACCAGCTCAAGACCGCCGCGCTGACGCGGGCCCAGACCGGCGCCTCACCCGGGCTGGATCCGCAGGTCTGGCGGCAGGCCTCCCAGCCGGTGCTGGATCAGCTGCTCCGTTATGAGACCAAACTCGCGGGCGCGTTCGGCGACGCGGTACGGGCACTGGACGTCGGTGCCAAGACCCAGTCGTTGCGGGACACCGCGCTGGTCATCGGCGCCCTGTTGCTCGGCTTGATGTTGACGCTGTACTTCGCCAGCACGATGCTTCGTCCACTATGGACACTGCGGCGCCGCGCACTCGACGTGGCCCACCGCGAGCTGCCCAGGGCGATCGAGCGGATCGCGGCGGATCCCGGCCAGCGGCAGGACGTCCGGATCGCGCCCGTGCCGGTGCACTCCGGCGAGGAGATCGGCCAGGTGGCGCGTGCGTTCGACGAGGTGCACGCCTCGGCGATGCGGCTGGCCGCGGAGCAGTCGGCGTTGCGGCACAGCGTCAACGAGATCTTCGTCAGCCTGTCCCGCCGGACCCAGAACCTGGTGGAGACCCAGCTGCGGATGATCGACACGATGGAGGCCGACGAGCTGGACCCCGAGCAGTTGGACCGGCTGTTCAAGCTCGACCACCTGGCCACGAGAATGCGCCGCAACAGCGAGAACCTGCTGGTGCTGGCCGGTGCGACCTTGCGCCGCACCACCACTCACACGATCGACATCGCCGACGTGGTCCGCGCGGCGATCTCGGAGGTGGAGCAGTACACCAGGGTGGTCCTGCGGCCCACCCCCGACATGATCCTGCTCGGCCCGGCCGTCAACGACGTCATCCACCTGCTCGCCGAGTTGCTGGACAACGCCACGACCTTCTCCCCGCCGGAGACGCAGGTCCTCGTGGTGTGCGCGGTGCGGCCGGGCGGTGAGGTGTGCATGGAGGTCTCCGACCAGGGCGTCGGCATGACACCGTCCGAATTGGACACTTTCAACCGGCAGCTGGCCGCGCCCGCCCCGATCGAGGCGGCGATGTCCAACCGGATGGGGCTGTTCGTCGTCGCCCGGCTGGCCACCCGGCGCGGCATCGCGGTGCGGCTGCGCGCGGGCGTCGGCGCGGGCACGGTCGCCGAGGTGACGCTGCCCGCCGATCTGGTGCGGCCCACGCCCTCCGACACCGAGACCGTGCCGGACGGTCAGGCGGTCACCACCACGCAAACCACGATTCCGGTGGCACTGCAGGCAATTGGCGTGCACAAACGGTACGCCGAGGACACCACGGCGACCGACAGCGCCCTCGCCGAACTGCCGCCGACCCTGCGGGAACTGGCCGAGGCCTGGTTCCACGAGGAAGGCGGGCGGGCCGGAGCGGACTGGCCGGAGGCCATGACTGGCGTGCGGGACAAGGCAACGCCCCCTGCCGATGCGACCGTCCACACCGCTGTCCACACCACTGTCAGCAAGGCCGTGAGCACAACCGTGGGCCAGACCGTGGGCCACAGCACAGCCGCCGGCCCACCCGCCAAACCAGCGACACCGGCCGCCGCGGGCTACACCGCCGCCGGGCTCCCCCGCCGGACGCGAGGAGCGCAGCTGATCCCCCGTGCCCACGGCCACCGAGGAGACAACGCGCCATGAACCCGTCCACGAAGGAGCGGGCTTGCCAGCCGCGGGGTGCCAGCCGCCCGCCACGCGGGCCGGACCAGCCGGGATCGCCGCCTCCCGACCGTCAACGACCAGGCTTCCGCCGATTGGAGACCAGGTGACATCCGCGGAAACCAGCCGCGCCAGCCAGTTCGGCTGGCTCATCACCTCCTTCACCCGCAAGACACCCGGCGCCGCGCACGCGGCCGTGGTGTCCAGCGACGGGCTGCTGCTGAGTGCTTCGAGCACGTTGCCCCGCGACCAGGCCGACCAGCTGGCCGCGGTCGTGTCCGGGCTGCAGAGCCTCACCCAGGGCGCGGCCAGGTTGTTCGGCGGCGGTGAGGTCGACCAGACCGTGGTGGAGATGCGCCATGGCCTGTTGCTGCTGATGACTGTCAGCGAAGGCTCCTGCCTGGCCGTGCTCGCCGCACCGGACAGCGACATCGGGGTGCTGGGCTACGAGATGACGGCCCTGCGGACCAAGGTCGGCGGACTGCTCACCCCGGAGCTGCGCATGGAACTGCAGGCATTGTTGTGAGCGACATGCAGCATTTCGCCATGGGCACCTGGACACTGTGGCTGGCCTACGGCGTCTCCCTGATCGGCTCGCTGATCGGGCTGTCCTGCACCGCACGGGCCCGGCAGGTGGAGGGCAGGCGGGCCAAGCTGGTCTGGACCGGGCTGGGCGGGCTCGCGATCGGCGGAGTGGGCATCTGGCTGATGCACTTCCTGGCGCTGCTCGGGTTCACCGTGACCGGTGCCCCGTTGCGCTACTCCGTCGGCCTCACAGCGCTTTCCGGGCTCATCGCCGTGGTCGTGGTAGGCGGCGGGCTGGCCATGGTCACGCTCGCCGAGCCGCGCAAGCCCCGGCTCGCCGCCGCAGGCATCCTCGCGGGCACCGGGGTGGCGTGCATGCATTACCTGGGCATGGCTGCGATCCAGTTCCGCGGTTCGTTCTCCTACGACCCGCTGCTGGTGGTCCTGTCGTTCGTGATCGCCATCGGCGCCACCACCGCCGCGTTCTCGTTCGCCGTGGTGGTCCGCACCCTGGGCGCCCGCGTCGGCGCGGGCATCTCGATGGGCATCGCGGTGACCGGGATGCACTTCACCGGCATGAGCGCGGTCACGGTCCACCTCGACCGCGGCCACCCGCCCTCGTCGGCCACCGACGTGTTCGACCTGGTGTTCCCGGTCTTCGTGCTCAGCGGCGCGGTGATCGCCGGCCTGATGTGGGCGCTGTTCACCACGAACGCCACGCCGGAACCCACCGGCCGGCGCCGTCACGGAAAGCCGGTGCACGCCCAGGAGTAGCACTCCCTGTGGACCGGGCCGAAAGTCCCGAATCTCGCGGATCCTCCGGCACTCACGCCGCCTGCCCGGTGCCACGACACTGGTCGGCACCCAACCGGGGAGGAAGCGATGAACGAACCGGTCGTGCTGAGCCGGGCCGGGCTGGACCGGCTGGTGGAGGTCCTGGCCGCGCTCGGTTACCGGGTGGCCGGGCCGACGGTCCGCGACTCCGCCATCGTGCTCGCGGAGCTGGACTCGCCGGCCCGGCTGCCGGCCGGCTGGGGCGTGCACACCGGCCCTGGTACCTACCGGCTGCACCGCCGCGAGGACCAGGCCGTGTTCGCCCACTCGTCCGGACCGCAGTCGTGGAAGCAGTTCCTGCACCCGCCGCGGGAGAAACTGCTGTCCGCCGAGCGGACGGACTACGGCTTCGAGCCCACCGTGGCCGAGGACGACCCACGGCCATGGGCGTTCCTTGGCGTCCGTGGCTGCGACCTGGCCGCGATCGCCATCCTGGACCGGGTTCTGGGCGGCAGTGCCCGCTATCGCCGCCGCCGGGACGGGATCTTCATCGTGGCGGTGAACTGCACCGAGCCGGGCGAGCTTTGCTTCTGTGCCTCGATGGGCTGTGGCCCGGCCGCAGGCACCGGGTACGACCTGGCGCTCACCGAACGGCTCCAGCCACACCACGACTTCCTCGTGGAGACCGGCAGTGACCGCGGCGCCGCGGTGCTCGCCGAACTGAACACCAGGCCCGCCACCCCCGACGAGATGACCGGGGCAATGCAAGAGGTCGCGGCGGCGGCTGGGCGGATGGGCCGTTCGATGCCCGACGCGGACATGTCCGCTGTGCTGACCGCGAGCCGCACGTCCGAGCGCTGGTCACAGATCGCCGACCGCTGCTTGACCTGCGGCAACTGCACGATGGTCTGCCCGACGTGCTTCTGCACCACCACAGAGGACGTCACCGACCTGACCGGCGAGCACGCTGAGCGCTGGCAGCACTGGTCGTCCTGCTTCGAGCTGGACTTCTCCTACATCCACGGCGGTGAGGTGCGCACCAGCGGCTCCAGCCGGTACCGGCAGTGGCTGTCGCACAAGTTCGGCGCCTGGCAGCAGCAGTTCGGCACCTCCGGTTGTGTCGGATGTGGACGGTGCATCGCGTGGTGCCCGGTGGGCATCGACATCACCGAGGAACTGGACGCGTTCGCCGCGGCGGCCGAAGGGAGGAGCGATGTCGGTCCAGATCTCGCCGGTGCGCGTTGACCGCGACGAGTGGCTGCCGCTGCGGTACTGGGTGGCCGGCAACCGCACGGACACCCACGACACCGCGACCCTGACCCTGCGTCCCGAGGACGAGGCCATCCCGGAGTTCCTGCCCGGCCAGTTCACCATGCTGTACGTGTTCGGCGTCGGCGAGATCCCGGTGTCGGTCAGCGGTGATCCCGCCCAGCGCAACGGAATCCTGGTGCAGACCATCCGTGGGGTCGGCGCGGTAAGCGAGGCCCTGCGCACGGCGTCCAACGGCACCGCTGTCGGTGTGCGCGGCCCGTTCGGCCGTGGCTGGGACCTGGACTCGGCGCAGGGCAACGACCTGGTGCTGGTGGCCGGTGGGATCGGCTTGGCCCCGTTGCGCCCGGCTCTGCTGCACGCTTTGCGCCACCGAAGCCGCTACCGCCGGATCACCGTGGTCGCGGGTGCCCGGACTCCCGGCGATCTGCTGTACCTGGACGAACTCGATGCCCTGGCGTGCAATACGGGCACAGACGTGATCGTGACCGTCGACCGCCCCGCGCCCGGCTGGAGCGGACGGGTCGGTCTGGTCACCGAACCGCTCGCCGCCCTGCGCCTGGACCCGCGGCGGACCACCGCGATGCTGTGCGGGCCCGAGCCGATGATGCGGTTCTCCGCGCAGGTTCTGCTCGATCACGGCGTCGCGGCACAGAACATCCAGCTGTCGCTGGAACGGAACATGAAGTGCGGCATCGGATTGTGCGGGCACTGCCAGTTCGGGCCGCTGCTGGTCTGCCGCGACGGCCCGGTGGTCACCTGGCCGGCCGCCGCCGCCCTGCTCGATGTCAAGGAGCTGTGATGGCCATCCCCTCGCTCGCCGTCTGGAAGCTGACCTCGTGCGACGGCTGCCAGCTGACCCTGCTCGACTGCGAGGACGAGCTGCTCGCGCTCGCCGGCGCGGTGCGGATCAAGCACTTCACCGAGGCCACGAGCGTGTCCCAGTCCGGCCCGTACGATCTGTCCATAGTGGAGGGATCGGTCAGCACCCCGGAGGAGGCCGTCCGCATCCGGCGCATCCGGGAGCAGTCCAAAGTGCTCATGGTCGTCGGCGCGTGCGCGACCGCGGGCGGCATCCAGGCCCTGCGCAACTTCGCTGATGTCAAGGAGTTCACGTCGGTCGTCTACGCGCAGCCCCAGTACATCTCCACCCTGGCCGAGAGCACCCCGGTGTCCGCGCACGTCAAGGTCGACTACGAGCTGCACGGCTGCCCGATCGACCGCGGCCAGCTGCTCGAGGTGATCTGCGCGTTCCTCGCGGGCCGCAAGCCGGACCTGCCCAACAGCACCGTCTGCGCGGAGTGCAAGCGGCGGGGGCTGCCCTGCGTAATGGTCACCGAGGGCACGCCGTGCCTCGGTCCGGTGACCCAGTCCGGCTGCGGCGCACTCTGCCCGCTCTTCCGGCGAGGCTGCTTCGGCTGCTTCGGCCCGGTCCGCGGGGCCAACGTCCCCGCGCTCGCCGCTCACCTGCGGGAGCTCGGCATGGAGGAGGACGACGTGGGCAGGGTGTTCCGCACGTTCACGGCCGCCGACCCGGGATGGGGGCAGCGATGACGCACCGGTCGAGCCGTCAGCTGCGGGTCAGCGGCCTGGCCCGGGTGGAGGGCGAGGGCGCCCTGAGCGTGATCGTGCGTGACGGCCGGGTCGAACGTGCCGACCTGCGGATCTACGAGCCGCCACGGTTCTTCGAAGCGTTGCTGCGCGGCCGCGCGATGACCGAGCCCCCGGACATCACCGCCCGCATCTGCGGGATCTGCCCGGTCGCCTACCAGATGAGCGCCTGCCGGGCGATCGAGGACGCCTGCGGTGTGATGGTGGACGGCCCCATCGCCGACCTGCGGCGGCTGTTGTACTGCGGTGAGTGGATCTCCAGCCACGCCCTGCACATCTACCTGTTGCACGCGCCGGACTTTCTCGGCTACCCGGACGCGATCACCCTCGCCCAGGATCACCGGGAGATCGTCGAACGCGGGCTGGCGCTGAAGAAGGCCGGCAACGCCATCATGACCACGATCGGCGGCCGCGCCATCCACCCGGTCAACGTCCGGCTGGGCGGGTTCTACCGTGCGCCCACCGATCTGCGGCCGCTGGCACAGCAGTTGCGGCAGGCGCTGGACATGGCCATCGACACCGTGCGGTGGGTGGCCGGGTTCGACTTCCCCGACCTGGAGCTGGATCACGAGTTCCTGGCGTTGAGCCGGCCCGGCCGGTACGCCATCGACGGCGGCGAACCCCGCACGTCGTCCGGGGCGGCGTGGCCGTTGCCCGAATTCAGCGATCACGTTGTGGAGCACCAGGTTCCGCATTCCACCGCGCTGCACGCCCGGCTGGATGGGCGGCCGTTCCTGGTCGGGCCGATGGCCCGCTACTCGATCAACCACGGCTCGCTGTCGGACACCGCCAGGCAACTGGCCACCGAGGCAGGCCTGGGCTCGGTGTGCCGCAACCCGTTCCGCGGCATCGTGGTGCGCGCGGTGGAGATCGTCTACGCGATCGAGGAGGCGCTGCGGCTGCTGGACGCCTACCAGCCACCCGAACCGTCCTTTGTGGAGGTTCCGGCGCGGAACGGGATCGGGCACGGCGCCACCGAAGCGCCCCGCGGCCTGCTCTACCACCGGTACGAGATCGCCGACGGACTGGTGCGCTCGGCGGTCATCGTCCCGCCCACGGCACAGAACCAGGCGGCGATCGAGGACGACCTGTCCCGCCTCGTGGCGGCGAACCTGCACCTGGACGACCAGGCGCTGAAGTCGTTGTGCGAGCAGGCGATCCGCAACTACGACCCGTGCATCTCCTGCGCGGCGCACTTCCTGGACCTCACCGTGGAGCGCCGGTGAGCGGCACGGTCGTCATCGGCATCGGCAATCCGTACCGCGGTGACGACGGCGCCGGACCCGCACTGGCCGCACGGATCGAGGCGCTTGACCTGTCCGATGTGGACGTTGTCATCGCCGACGGGGAACCGGCCGCGCTACTGGACGCCTGGACCGGCCGGGATCTCGCGGTGGTCGTGGACGCCGTGCTGTGCGACCCGCCCCGGCCCGGCCGCGTCCACCGGACCGCTCTGCGCGACATCACCGGCCTGCGGTCCGCCACCAGTTCGCACGGCCTGGGCGTGCCCGAGGCGGTCCTGCTGGGCGCCGCGCTCGACCGGCTGCCCACGAAGCTGGTCGTGTTCGCCGTCGAGGCCGCCGATCTCGGCTTCGCCACGGCCCTGTCCCCCGCCGTCGCCGCCGCACTTCCCGGCCTGGTCGACGACATCCTTGCCGAGATCAAAGCATAGAGCGTGTTTCAGGTGTCCCAAGCCCGACTGATGCTGTGGCCTCAACAGGCAGACCATTCACAGGTTTCACGAATTCATGAAATGCGAGTAGGGTCGGTGTCGTGAAAGAGCCCGAACTCGTCGGCGTGCAGAAGACCCTCAGCCCCGTCCTGAGGGCCAAAGCACTGGACAACCGGTTGCCGGACCCGATCCTCGGCGACACGTACGCCGAGCAGGCGATGCGCCGCCTCGAACCCCACTACGACAGCCGCAGGTTCGGCACCAGCCAGCTGGGCCTCGCCGCCGTGGTGCGCGCCAAGGCACACGACGACTGGGCCCGGGAGTTCCTCGCCGAGCACAGCGATGCGGTGGTGCTGCATCTGGGCTGCGGTCTCGACGCGCGGGTGTACCGGGTCGACCCGCCCGCCACGGTCGACTGGTACGACCTGGACTACCCCGCCATCATCGAACTGCGCCAACAGTTCCTGCCGCCGCGCGAGCACTACACCCTGATCGGCTCCAGCGTCACGGACCTGGCCTGGCTGGACCGTGTCCCGCGCGACCGGCCGGTGCTGATGATCGCCGAGGGACTGGTGCCCTACCTGACCGAGACCGACGTCCGGCGGCTGCTGACCAGCGTCGTCGACGCCTATCCCACCGGCCAGATACAGGTCGACACGGTATCGGTCTGGGCCTGGCGCACCTCGAAATGGGACCCCACGCTACGCAGGTACGGCACCCGGTTCCATTGTGGTTTCGACGATCCGGCCGCGCTGGCCGAGTGGCACCCGCGGCTCGAATACGTCGACGAGGCGCCGATGAACGACTCACCGGTGCTGATGGCCAAGGCGCCGGCGAACGTACGCCGCCTGTACCGCTTCATGAACCTTCTGCCGGGCATGAAACGCTCCACCCGCATCGTGCGGTTCCGGTTCTGATCTAGGCGTGCGGGTCGGGATCCGGCCGGACGATCGCCAC
>CBIMJO010000168.1:0-10799 GCA_966244135.1 uncultured Actinocrispum sp.
CAGGATCGCGTGCGGGAACTGTCCGAGGAACTGGCCGCCGCCTACGCGGCCGCGGAGCAGGCGGCCGCGGCGATCCACAAGTCCTACCGGCACGAGCTGGTCCCGGTCCGTCGCCAGACGGCTTTGGTGGTCTGGAAACCACAGCCCCGCCGCTGACTGGATGTTCTTCAACGCCCCCGATGCCCGGCATCGGGGGCGTTCTCAATAACCGGTCGCGGCCGTTGTGCCTTGCGCGACACCATCTCCGGGCATGGGAACGTTCATCCCGGGAGTGGAGCTGTCGCGCCGCTTCTACGCCGAGGCCGTGCTGCCTGTCCTGCGGGCGCGTTTCGGCGATTTCTCGCACTCCGCGGCCCGGATCGGCCGGGGTTCGGAGGTTCTCGGGTTCGACACCGCCCGCTCAGCCGACCACGACTGGGGGCCGCGCCTGCAGTTGTTCCTGCAGCCTAAGGATCAGCGCGCCCAGAACATCGTGACTTTGCTCAGCGACGAGCTGCCGAAGACGTTCTACGGCTATCCGACGAACCTTGCCGCGGCCGGGCTTGTTCGCGTCATGGAATTCACGGCCGGGCCGGTCTCCCATGGCGTCGACGTCACAACTCTCGATGCCTGGTTCGACTGGTGCCTGGGTTTCGATCCGCGGTCCAGCGTCTCCCCGTTCGACTGGCTGGCCACACCGACCCAGGTCCTGGCCGAGGTCACCGCGGGCGCTGTGTTCCACGATGAGCTCGGGCTCGCTCAGGCCCGGGACCGGCTTACGTGGTACCCCGAGGACATCTGGCGGTATGTCCTGGCCTGCCAATGGCAACGCATCTCCCAGGAGGAGGCGTTCGTCGGCCGCTGCGGGGAGGTCGGCGACGAACTCGGCTCGGCCGTCGTCGCCGCGCGCCTGGTTCGCGACCTGATGCGGCTGACTCTGCTCATGCACCGCCGCTACCCGCCGTACAGCAAATGGCTCGGCAGCGCCTTCGCCCGGCTCGAATTCGCCGCCACTCCGTCTCTGCGGGCGACCCTCGCCGCCACGACGTGGCAGGACCGGGAGAACCATCTCGCGCAGGCATACACGGCCATCGCCCAGCTACACAACGACCTTGGGCTGACCCCGCCGGTGGACCCCGGCACCCGGCCGTATCACGACCGCCCATTCCGGGTCCTGCACGCCGAACGGTTCAGTCAGGCGCTCATCGCCAGTGTCGCCGACCCCGAGCTGCGCGCTTTGCCGCTCACCGGGGCCGTCGACCAGTTCGCGGACAGCACCGATCTGCTTGGCGATCGAAGGCGGACACGCGCGGCGGCTGCGGCGCTGACTGCTTGACGCACGCATGACAGGACCGCCGCGACCTTCCGGATCCGGATGTGCGGCGGTGGGAAGAGCCCCAGTCAGTCCAACGTGAACGGGTCGTAGGTGATGTGGTCCAGCGGGGTGCCTGCGACGAGCATCCGGGACACCGTCGACCGGATCATCCCCGGCGAGCCGCTGACCAGCACGTCCCGTTCCGCCCAGGCGCCGTAGCGGGTCACCACGTCGGCCAGCGTGCCGTGCTCCACGCCGGTGGCGTCCGGCTCCGACTCCAGCACCGGGACCACGGTCAGCCAGGGGTTGCTCGCGGCCAGCTGCTGCAGGTTGGTCAGGTCGTACAGGTCCTCCAGCACGCGCCCGCCGTAGAACAGGTGCACGCGCGGGTTCTCCCCCCACTGGCAGAGCTCGTCGATGATCGCCCGCATCGGTGCCAGACCGGTTCCGCCGGCGACCATGACTAAGTCGCGGCCGTTCTCCCGGTTGACCCGCATCCGGCCCATCGGCGGCCCGAGCCGCCACACCTCGCCGGGGCGGGTGTGCCGGACGATCGCGCGGCTGACCCAGCCGCCCTCGACGTTGCGCACGTGGAAGTCGATCGTGCCGTCCTCGCGGGGCGCGTTGGCCGGCGAGAGGTAGCGCCACAGCCGCGGCCGGTGCGGGCACTCCACGCTCAGGTACTGGCCCGGCGTGTAGCCGATCGGGTGGTCGGTCTGGACGGTGACCACCGCCAGGTCCCAGCTGATCGCCCGGTGCTCGAGCACGGTCGCCGGCCACCAGGCCGGGCCGTCCTCGGCGTCGGCGGACTCCAGCATCGCCCGGGCCATGATCGTGTACGCCTCGGCCCAGGCGCGCTCGATCTCGTCGCTCCAGGACTTCTTGGCGTACTTCTTCACCGCCGCGATCAGTGCCGTGCCGACCGCCTCGTAGTGGGCGCTGACCACGCCGAACTTGCGGTGGTCACGGCCGAGCTGGCGGAGGAACGGGTGCAGGTCGTCCGGGCGGTCGACCAGCTGGACCACGTGCACGAGCGCACGCAGCAGCCGGGACCGCTGAACCTCCATATTCGCGGGGAACATCTCCCGCGCGGTGGGGGACAGGCTGAACAGCATCCCGTAGAAGAACTTGGCGACCTCGTCCTGTTGCGGCTCGACGACGGCGAAGCTCTCGCGGACCAGGCGGACCATGGCGGTCGCGCCGGTGCTGGCGTCCGCGGATCTCGGCGGTGTGGTCGCCGCGGACCTTGGTGTCTGGGGTATCGGGCTCACTAGGGCGTTTGCTGTCATGGTCGGGGCACGGACTCCAACCTCTGGCTCAGACGACCCGATCTTGGGCGTCACGTTTTTCATGCATCCATCCCCCGACAGGGTTGGACACTAACCCGATTCTCGTTGGAAGTCCGCCTTGATGCCACCTTCGTGTACTTGTACGTCACCGAATGTTGGGGACCATGCCCCTTCCGGTTGAACACTGACGGGCGGTCTGTGCGGTCCACGCCCGATATGAAACTGTTACCGCCGTGCCTTCCGCAACCCCGACCCCCACCGGCACCGCCGAGGCGCACCTGCTGGACCTGGAACTCGCCGACCCGCCCAGGCCCCCGCTGGCGGCCGTCGTCGACCCGCTGCTCGACTCCGAGGCCGATGACCTGCCCGGATCCCATGGTGAGCATCTCCTCCAGTGTGCGTACGGTACCCGCGACCGGGCCAAGAAGTTCTACGAGAACCAGCTGCTCGACCACCTCAACGAGGCGATGATCGAGTTCATCGGCCGGATGGAGATGGCGTTCGTCGCCACCGCCGACGTGTCCGGTGAGTGCGACTCGACCTTCCGCGCCGGCCCGCCGGGCTTCCTGCGCGTGCTCGACTCGCGGCACATCGCCTACCCCGAGTACCGCGGCAACGGCGTGCTCGCCAGCCTCGGCAACATCAGCGAGAACCCGCACCTGGCCATCCTCATGGTCGACTTCGTCCAGGACCTGATCGGCCTGCACGTCAACGGCAAGGCGCGGGTGCTTGAAGACGCCGAGATACGCGAGCAGTATCCGGACGTGCCGGCCGAGCCCGACCGCGGCCGGACCCCGGAGCGCTGGGTGGTGGTGCAGGTCGAGGAGGCCTACATCCACTGCCGAAAGCACATTCCCCGGCTGCAGCCGGTCGAACGCACCCGCGACTGGGGCACCGACGACGTGAAGCGCAAAGGTGGTGACTACTTTGGCGCGAAGGGCACACCACGCCCGTGGACAGGAGTGGTGCAGACTTCTGGGTAGTGAGTACGACCCATCCCTCCGGCGACCGTGAGACCGCGGCCCACGACCTCGAACGTGAGCTGTCGGTGCTGTTCGGCCGCGCCCGCAGCGTCTCGCTGAGCCTCGCCGCCCAGATCCACCCGGGCCTGGACGCGGCCTGCTACGCGATGCTGTTGCACCTCGGCGACATCTCGCCAGTGCGCGCGGCGGACGTGGTCGAGCGCACCGGCCTGGATAAGTCGACCGTCAGCCGGCAGATCGCCCGTCTGGAGGAACTCGGCCTGGTCGAACGGGTCGCCGACCCCACCGACGGACGCGCCCGGCAGGTCCAGCTGACCGACATCGGCACCCTTCGGCTGGCCAAGGTGCGGACCGACCGGCGGGCTAGACTCCGCGCGATCTTCGAAGGCTGGTCAACTGAGGACATCACGTCATTCTCGGCACTTCTCGCGAAGCTCAACCATGACCTCTGACCGGATATAGTTGTCATCAGCAACCAAACGGTGGAGGTAGGGCGATGAAGCCGACCGCCGAACACTACGTCGCGATGCTCCGGCAGATCCGCTCGCTCGTCGAGGTCCAGCACGCGGTGACCATGCGCAACTGGCAGGACTCCCGCCTCCAGCCCGGCGCCGGCAAGCTGCTCGCGCTGCTCTCGGCCAGCGGCGAGACCCGCGTCTCGGACCTGGCCGACCAGCGGTTCGTGGACGCCTCGGTGGTCAGCCGCCAGGCCGCGCAGCTGGAGAAGCTCGGCCTCATCGAACGCCGTCGCGCCCCAGAGGACGGCCGCGTGGCCCTGCTGCGCGTCACCCCCGAAGGCGAGCGTGTCCTCGAAGAGTGGCGCCAAACCCAAGTCGACCTCCTGGCCAAAGCCCTGCACGGCTGGGACGCCGACAAACTGACCGCCGCCACAACCTTCCTCGCCCAGATCAACGAGGACTTCCGCACCAGCCTCGTCGACTGACCCCACCCCCGCCAACCACCCACCCCCCACCTGTGGACAACCCACCACCCTGTGGAGAACCACCCCCACCCACCCCTCCGCACCCCCGGTTTTGTCGCCCCTCCATGAGATCGTGAAATCAGGGGTTCCCCTGGGAGGGGACCCTCGTCGCGGCGTGCGCGGGCGGCGGCGCGCATGAGCGGCGGCAGGCGTGGGCTGCGTGGGTGGGCCGCGGCAGCTTGGCTTTGGTGGCCTTGTCTCGTCGACCTTGGTCTGGTGACCGCGTCCCCGCTGACCCTGGACCTGGTGGCGCCGTGGCCGCGTTCTTCAGGGTGTTCGGCGGCACGGAGTGGCTGCTGCGCCGGGATGGACGTGTCGGTGCGTTCGGATGGACCAGGTTGCCGTCCGGCCGCGCCTCGGGTGGCCAGGGCGCACCAGCCTGGCGAAGACGTCATCCGCATACGAGCCGAGCTTGGCAGGCACGCCTGCACCGCCGCCCGAACCTCGGGTTTTCCTTGGCGCATAAAGGAAATGCCCCCGCCGGGCGGGGGCATTCGTGGATCAGCCGAATCCTCGGTCGTCCTGTTTCAGTGCTGTGTCCACCGTCAACGCCGACGCCACGACGAGGCTGATCAGTGGGTTCTGCAGCTGGCGGTGGATCTGCACCACGTAGTTGTCGGCCGTGGTGAACATGGTCTTGGCGAAGCCCTCCCAGGTCTTGGTGATCCGGGCGATCTCCTGGCCGGTGTGGTCGTGGATCATGAAGTTCCACGCCCGCCAGTTCTCCGCCTGGATGCCGCCGACCTGCTGGCCGTTGACCACGAAGGCGAACCTGATCTTGCCGATCATGTTCTCCTGGACGATCTCGCCGATCTGGTGGCCGTTCGGCTGCTCGACGATGATCCGGGACTTCATCAGCTTGGCCGGGCGGGTCAGCCGCAGCACCGTGCTGCCCATGGTGTCGCGCACCTCCAGCCGGTGCGTCATGAACTGGTCCCAGCTGGAGAGGAACCGCACCGCCTTCTTCAGCGCGCTCTGCCCGACCTCGGCGACCGAGCCGATCTGCTGGCCGCCCTGGTTGAACACCGAGTACTCGTTGGCCATCTCGATGAGCTTGACCTTCTGGTTCACCACCAGCACGGGCTCGGTGAACAGGGTGCCGCCACCGCCGCCGACCGGGCCGACGCCGGCCTTCTGCTGCACCTGCTGCTGGATGCGGGACGGGTCCTGCTGCCGTCCGACGTTGACCTCCCAGGCACTGCCATCACTGGCCTGCTGGGTCGCTTGTGTCCACTGTGTACCGTCCCACCAGCGCAGGACGCGGGACCCTGGCTGCTCGGGATACCACCCAGGCGGCTGGCTCACGGCTGATCAGTCCTTCCCCTCATGTGCGGTCCCGGCCGCCGCGGCTTTCCAGGCGGCGCGACAGACCGACTGGGAGCAACTTAGTCAACCCGACCACGAATTTGTAAGGAGCACCCGGAATGGACCGGATCCGGCCGCGGGCCAGGTCCGCGAGGCAGTCGGCGACCACCCGGTCGGCCTGCAGCCACAGCCGGTCGGGGATCGTCGTGCTGTCATCGCCGGCGCGAGCGTGGAACTCGGTCCGCGTGAACCCGGGACACAGCACCATCACCCGCACGCCGGTGTCCTTGAGTTGCACGGCCAGACCTTCGGAAAACGCCGTCACCCAAGCCTTGCTGGCGCTGTAGGTCGGTCCGGTCCCCGGGAAGAACCCGGCGATGCTGGAAACGTTCACGACCGCACCACGGCCGCGCTCGATCATCCCGGGCAGCGCCGCGTGGGTCAGCCGCAGCACGCTCGTGACGTTCACATCCAGCTGTTGCTGTAGCCAGTCGACGTCGACGGCCTCGAACCGCCCGCGGGTGCCGAACCCCGCGTTGTTGACCAGCAGGTCGACAGGATCCGCCCGCAACCTTTGCTCCACCGCGGCGCGACCCTCCACAGTGGACAAATCAGCTGGTATGCACTCGGTATGCACGTTGTATGCAGCTTGTATTTCGGCTGCGACCTCCGCGAGCCGCGACTCGGTCCGGGCGACGAGCACAACGTCATGACCATCGGCCGCGAGCCTGTGCACGAAGGCCGCGCCGATTCCCGCGGTGGCGCCGGTGACAAGGGAGGTGGGCATGACCGCCAACCTAGTGTCCCGCGCTGGAGATCCGCCGAGAAAGGTGGCGGCCTTCCGGCGCGGGACACCAACTGGCGGGTGGTGTTACGACTGGCCGTGGCGGCCCGGGGGCAACTGGACGGTGCCGTCGGTGGAGGGCTCGTCGTCCTCGAACGGGTCGATGACGTCCGCGACCTCACCCAGGCCACGCAGCAGGCGCTCCAGCCGCGAGGGGTTCGAGTTCACCGGCGCCGCGGCCAGTACCCAGCCGTCCTCGATCCAGGCGACCATGATGTCCGCGCCCAGCTCCTCGGAGGCGTCCACCAGGTCGGGGGTGATCAGCGCGCGGGCCTTGGCCAGGTCGGAGACGAACGCGTACCGCTGGCCGACCGGCCCGAGCAGCTCGGGCATGTGCTCCTGCTCGAACGGCACGCTCGGCAGCCACAGCTCGATCACCACCGGGTGCTTCCGGCGGCACTGGACCGCCGCGATCACCGCACTGACCCGGCCACCGTTGTCCAGGTCGAACACATAGACGCGGCGCCGCCCATCCGCCGTGAACGTGGACCCGGCGACGACATCGTTCGCGGTCCCACCCTCGTAGTAGGCGATCGCGCCGCCCTGCCATTGGGTGGGCAGCACGTTGTCGGTCTCGGTGAACTGCCATCCGCGCAGCGCCGCCCACCTGCGCCGCTCCCGGTTGCGTGACGTACGGACGGCACGATCGCGAGCGAGCAGTACAACGCCGCCGACGGCCGCGACGGCGGCTACGGCAAACCAGACCCATGACGGACCCACCTGATGAGGGTAGCGGTCGGGCCCGCGAACCGGAGATCACGGCCCCCGCGCGTCTCCCCCGGACTCACAGAACCCCACACCCATCACACCGCGAACACGCCCAGGTCCAGCCGGTCACAGCCGGTGTTCATGGCAAGCATCCGCCGCGCACCACTGCCCCGACGATGACCCAAACGGACCACCTCACCCGGGCCACGCCGCGATGCCTGGTTCGCTCGCCGCCCAGACCACCCGCCAGTTCGCGGTCACGATCTACCACCCTGAGGTGGCTGGGCTGCTCGCGTCCCCAGGCACGTACCTCCTGGCAAGCCCGAGCGGTCCGCCCCAAGCGCCCGCGCCCACGCCGCGACGGGGGTCCCCTCCAGGGGGATCCCCGAATTTCACGCTACTGAGCAGGGGCGACAGAAACAGGGCCTTGGGGAGGAGTTATCCACAGGCCGTGCAGATCAGGGGGAGTGGAGGTGATCGGGCCGAAACAGCAAGACACCGCGGCCTTGGGGTGGCCGCGGTGTCTTGAGGTGCGCTAGGAGACTGCGGCGAGGCGGGTCAGTTCGGCGACGTGAGCGACCGTGGGCCGCCGGATGATGTCCTGCATGTGGCTGGTCAGGACCTCCTCTCCGGTCGGCGCCAGCTCCCGGGCCACGGTGGCCACCATCGTGATCAACGTGAGGGAGTTGCCGCCGAGGTCGTGGAAGTCGCTGCTGCTGTTGAGCAGGTCCACGTCGAGGTTCAGCACCTGGGCCCAGATCCGCGAGATCGCGCTCTCGGTCTCGTCGAGGGGCTCGCTGGGGGCCGCCGCGTCGTTGGTCTCGAAGGGGTCGGGCAGGTTCGCCACCGCGACCTTGCCGTTGACGGTCCGCGGGATCTCGTCCACCGGCAGGATGTGCGACGGGATCATGTAGACCGGCAGGGTCTTTTCCAGGTGCTGGCGCAGCTCCTCTATGTCTACTGTGGACTCGGACGGGACGGCGTAGCCGACGAGGGTCTTCTCGGTGTGCCCTGGGCGGACCCGCGGAATGACCACGGCGGCGGCGACCGAAGGGTGGTCTTCCAACGTCAGCGCGATCTCGGCGGGTTCGATCCGGTGGCCGTGCACTTTCACCTGGTCGTCGATCCGGCCCGCGCACTCCAGCTCGCCCGAGGGCAGGACCTGCACGATGTCACCCGTCCGGTACGCCCGGGTGCCATCGGCCATGTACACGAACCGTTGCCGCGTGAGGTCCGTGCGCCCGCGATAACCGCGCGCCAGCTGGACCCCGCCGAGGTACAGCTCGCCGCTTTCCCCGGGCGCCACGAACCGGCGCTCGCTGTCCAGCACGTACATGCTGACCCCGTCGAACGGGACTCCAATGGGGACGGTGGCGCCCTCGTCACGGGCAGCGTCGAATATGTGATGGCTCACCGCGATGGTGGCCTCGGCCGGGCCGTAGAGGTTGATCACCTTGCAGCGCCGGCCGAACAGCTCCTGCGCCCGCACCGCGAGCGACCGCTTGAACTGCTCGCCGATCACCAGCAGCGCACGGACATCGTTGCCCGGCTTGAGTTCCAGGCGTGTGATCAGGTCCAGGTGGGACGGGGTCAACGCGATCACGTTGGCGCCCGCGTCGAAAACCTCCTGCAGGCTCAGGTGGTTGAGGTCGTCGCGCATCAGCAACAGTGTGCCGCCCACCAGGAACGGCAGGATCAGCGAGATCTCGGCGACGTCGAACGACATCGAGCACAGCAGCGGCATCCGCGCCGACGCGTCGATGCCGTGTTCCCGCGTTGCCCAGACCGCGTAGTTGCTGAGGCTGCGGTGCTCGATCTCGACGCCCTTGGGCTTGCCGGTCGAGCCCGAGGTGTAGACGACATACGCCAGATCCGTGGGCTGTGGCAGGGTTTCCTGCACCGGCGGCTGGGTCAGGTAGTCGAGGTCCTCCAGGACGATCCGCTCGCACCCCTCCGGCAGTTCCCTTTCGTGGTGCGGCTTTCCGACCAGGCACAGCGGGGCCTGTGCGTCCTCCAGGTAGTTCTGGATGCGGCCGTCGGGGTGTTTGGTGTCCATCGGCAGGTACGCGGCGCCGGCCATCAGCACGCCCCACGCGCCCGCGATGGCGTTCACCGAACGGTCCGCGAGCAGGCCGACCACGGTGTCCTTGCCGATCCCGCGTTCCTTCAACGCGGCCGCGACGACCCGCGCGTAGTGGTCGAGTTCGGCATAGCTGACGTCGCCTTCCGGGCCGGAAATGGCCACGGCGTGCGGGTTCTTCTCGGCCTGCGCACGGAACTGCTCAACGATGTTGGCCCCAGTGGGCACCTCGCCGCGGACCTTCGGCTCGGCTGGCAGCAGGGTGCCGGCTTTCTGGTGCTCCATCGGTGACAGCGACTCGCACAACGCGTCCAGCACGTCCTCGGTGCGAGTGCGCGACCCGGAGAACCAGGGCAGCGTCAGCTCGGTGCGGCCGTCGCTCTCCACGATGTTCAGGCTCAGCGGGCTCGGCGGGGCGGGCGGGTCGAGCATGTAGATCGAGACTGGCTCGAACCGCGGGGTGCCGAACTCGGCGCCGTCGACCCGGCCCAGGTTGCTGACGTTGGCGACGCCGGAGAACCGGTCGGTCTCCCGCATCCGGATGTCCAGCTTCTTGATCATGCGGCGCAGCAGGGCCAGCGGCGCCATCAGGATCTCCTTGCCCGGCGCGTGCACCGTGCCCTGCCGCTCGCCGAGCACCTTCAGCAGCTGCTGGTGCGTCTCCGCCCAGGTCTGCCCCGCTTTGATGTCCAGCACGACCGTGATCGCCAGGTTCGACGTCGAGTCCAGGTCCGGGTGCAGCACTCGCAGGTCCAGCGGCACGCTGACCTGCGCCTTGTCCAGGCCGGACAGCTTGACCAGCTCGGTCGCCATCCGGGCGACGACCGCGGGGTAGGTGCCGTCGACCGTGCGGCGCAGCCACTCGAACTCGCCGCGCTCGGCCCGGGGCGGGATGCCCAGCAGCGACGGGACGGAGAACTCCTCGCCCTTGGTGTCGATCTGGTTCAGCAGCGGTTCCTCGAGGTCGAGGATGGTCCGGCGGGACTCGGTGCGGTTCAGCTCCTCACCGCGCAGCGCGCGGAACACCGCCGCCGCCCACATCCGCAGGCCGCGCGCGTCGGTGACCGCGTGCGAGGCGCGGAACACGACGGACGGGCCGTCCAGCAGGACGACCTCGCAGTACCTGCCGTTGCGCGTGAGCGGCTCCCGCAGGGCAGGGTGGTCCACTGGGTCGTTGCCCTCGGCGATCCGCACCCTCGGCGGAACGCCCTCGTCGGACCAGTGGCTGCCGTGCCGGGCCAGCCGGGTGCCCGGGAAGCTGTCCCCGGTCACCTCCACCGCGTGCCGAAGCTCGTCCAGCCCGACCCGGCCCAC